>JANJUA010000323.1 GCA_024710825.1 Solirubrobacteraceae bacterium | reverse complement strand
TGGTGCAGAACCTCGACCCGCGGGGCACGCCGCTCGGCGAGCCCGAGCCGGAGAGGGTCTCCGCCTGATATGGGCGAGGGTTTGTCAAGTCGGTAGGAGTGATCGGAGCTCCGGCGTGGGCCGAGTCTCTGTCGTTGTGGGTGTGGTTCGGGGTGCGGGTGGCGGCCGGAGCGGCGAGGGCGCTTCAGCCTGATATGCGAGGGCTGGATACCTCAAGACGGTGCTGTTCGTCGCGCCGGGGCCGCCATCTAACATCGAGCGCGCCAGCGGGCGGGCTGGTGCTCATAGGCGGATCGCGGGTCCCTGGTGGCGCGCGCCGGCCGCCACCCCCACCTCGAACGGGATGTTGGTCGTCCGGGGCTCAGTCGGGCTGACGCGCAATCTCCCAGACAAAGCAGGCCAGCTCGCGGGCGACGGCGACCGCGACGGTCGTGCGGCGCTTGGCGCGTCGGGCGTCCAGGTGCGCCCAGCGGCCGGCCAGCCGTAGTTGCGCGCGCCATGCCGCCTCAATCGCCGCGGGCGGCTGGCCGGCTTGGCGGCGACGCAGCGTCTGGGAGATCGCGGGGCGGCGGCGATAGTGCCAGGCGGCCTCGATCAGGAGCCTGCGGGCGTGGCTGGAGCCGGCTTTGGTGATCGATCCCTGACGGCGGCGTTCGCCCGTGGAGGACTCCGAGGGAACCAGGCCGAGGAAGCTGGCCAGCTGCTTGGGATGCGCGAACGCTGAGAAGTCGCCGATCTCGGCGACCAGCCCGACCGCGGTCAGGGTGTCGACGCCGCGCAGGCAGCGCAGCCGGCCGACCAGCGCGGCCCACAACTCCTCTTGGGCCTGCTCGGCGATCAGCGCGTCGAGTCGGTCGCGGCGGGCCAGCACGACTTCATGGCCGGCCAGGTATTCGCCCAGCACCGCTTGTGCCAGGGAATCGGTGAGCTGGACGCTGCTCAGCCACGCCGCGTGGCGCGGGGACGCCCACGGGTGACCAGCGCCAGTGTAGATGAGGCCGCGCCTGAGCAGCAACTTGCTGATCCGGTGGCGGGCAGCCATCAGATCGCCGCGGAGATCTTCGCGGGCGCGGACCAAATCCCGCAGCGCCTCGAGCTCTGCGCTGGGAACAGCGACCGGCCGCAGCTGCCCGGCGGCGTGCAACCGGGCGAGCTTGAGCGCGTCGCGCATATCGGTCTTGATCCGATCGCCCGGCTGGCGCGGGATCGCCCCCGGTGAGCAAACCATCACCTCGATCCCTGCTGCCCGCGCAGCGCGAGCCAGCCCGAACCCGGTCGGTCCAGCCTCATAAACCGCGCGGACGTCCCCGGGCAGTGTCTGCAGCCACTCGATCGCCGCCGTTGGCGTGCCTGCGAGCTGCGCCTTCCAGACCTCCCCGGACCCCAACATCACCGCCGCCGCGGCCATCTTGCGGGCATGCACGTCAAGCCCCGCAAAGCAGATACCTTCACCCATGTCGACGCTCCTCCGATCCTTCGATGCGGTAACCAGCCCGCGCCACACGAAGCGGCGCCGGAGCGTCGACACCTACACCTCACACCGGGCGGCAAAGACGCCGCCCATACCGTCTAACGCGCCCGCCAGGCGCTGCGCACGAGGGCGACCGGATCCGGCTGGGTCCGGCCATCGGGGCGCGTCAGCGGGTGGGCGCGGTGCGCTCCAGCCAGGCGGAGAACGGCTCGCCCGCGATGCGCTCGTAGGCCTCGACGTAGCGGTCGCGGGTGCCGGCGGCGATGTCGTCGGGGATCGCCGGGGCGGGCGGGGCCTTGTCCCAGCCCGACCGCGAGGCCCAGTCGCGCACGTACTGCTTGTCGAAGCTCGGCTGCCCGCGGCCCGGTGCGTAGCCGTCCGCCGGCCAGAAGCGGGAGGAGTCCGGGGTCAGCACCTCGTCGCCGATCGTGAGCTGACCGTGCTCGTCGAGGCCCAGCTCGAACTTCGTGTCGGCGAGGATCACGCCGCGCTCGCGGGCGTGGTCGGAGGCGAAGCGGTACAGCTCGATCGAGACCGAGCGGACGCGCTCCATGAGCTCGCGGTCGCCGACCAGCTCGGCGGCGCGGTCGAAGTCGATCGCCTCGTCATGGCCCTCCTCCGCCTTCGTCGACGGGGTGAAGATCGGCTCGGGAAGCTGCTCGGACTCCCGGAGGCCGGGCGGGAGCGCGATGCCCGACACGCTGCCCGTCGCCTGGTAGTCCTTCCAGCCCGAGCCCGTGATGTAGCCGCGCACCACGCACTCGACCGGCAGCATCCGCAGCTTGCGCACCACGAGCGCGCGGCCGCGGACCTCGTCCGGCACTCCGTCGGTCACCGACAGCAGGTGGTTCGGGACGATCCCACCGGTCTTCGCGAACCAGAAGGCGCTCAGGCCCGTGAGCACCTTGCCCTTGTCCGGGATCGGCGTGGGGTGGACGACGTCGTACGTGGAGATCCGGTCGGAGGCGACCATGAGCAGGCGATCGCCCAGGTCGTAGAGCTCCCGGACCTTCCCCGACGCGACGAGCGGCAGGTCGGCGAGGGCGGTGGTCACGGCGCCAAGGCTAGCTCACCCGGCGGCGCGTTCCCGGGGCCGCGCGAACACGCCGCGGCGCGGCCGGTTGCGGTGCCGCGTCGGGGTGCGGACAGCGGCCGCGAGACGGCGCAACCCGATCGCTCGCGCCGCATTGACGAGGACAGGACACCTACGACCGAAGGAGCCGCATCACCATGCGACGACGCATCCGCAGCGCGCCCGGCCCGTGGGCCCTCGGCGCCGCGCTCATCATCGCCGTGATCGCCGCGCCGTTCGCGCTGGCCGCCGGCGAGGGCCGCTCGATCAAGGGCGGCGAGCGCAACCCGTCGCCCAACGCCAGCCTCTCCTACGGCGCGGAGACGGAGATCATCGCCGACAACTCGACCTACGGCACGCGCCAGTCCAACAAGGGCTCCGGCGGCGCCGCCATCTACGGCTGCCGGGCGCCGGCGAACGCCGAGCCGTGCCTGCGCGCGAGCAACCTCGCCAACGGCCAGGCCTTCCAGTTCGCCACCGGCGGCGGGCTCGGCGGGACGATCACCGTGGGCGACGGCGGGGCCGACGACGTGCCGTTCACCACCAACGCGCACGGCGTGGCCAAGGGCCTGAACGCCGACGCGGTCGACGGCCTCGGCGCCCAGCAGATCATCGACCAGGCCGTGGCCAAGGCGGGCGGCGGCGCCGCGCCGACATGCCCGGCGGGGACGACCTCCTACGCGGGCGTCTGCATCGAGACCGCCTCGCGCGGCGCCCAGGACTTCCAGGGCGCGTCGACCACGTGCGGCGACGCCGGCCGGCGGCTGGCGACGACGAGCGAGCTGCTCGGGTTCCGCGGTCAGCCGAAGATCGCCCTGACGGGCAGCGAGCTGACCGGCGACGTCGTCTCGCAGGAGGGCAACGCCGCCTACGTGGTCGTCGACCAGCAGGGCACGGTCCAGAGCCGGCCGCTGGGCGTCGGCAGCGCCTTCCGCTGCGTGGCGTAGCCGCGCCGCCGGCCGGGACGCCCGCGTCAGCGCTCGGGCAGCCGTGCCACGATCTCCGCCGCGTGGCGCGTGTAGTGGCGGAGGTCGAAGACGTCGTCCAGGTCGAGGCCCAGGTCGCGTGCCGCGACGAGGTCGCGCAGCGGCGTGCCCTCGTCCCACGCGCGCTGGGCGTCCTCCTGGACGATGCGGTAGGCGTCATCGCGGGCCATGCCGCGCGCGACGAGCGCCAGCAGCACGCGCTGGGAGAACAGCGCGCCGTACGTGAGGTCGAGGTTGGCGCGCATCCGGTCGGCGTGGACGACCATCCCGCGCGCGATCCGCAGCGCGAGGTGCTGGAGGTAGTCGAGCAGGATCGTGGCGTCCGGCAGGATCACCCGCTCGGCGCCCGAGTGCGAGATGTCGCGCTCGTGCCACAGGGCGACGTTCTCGACCGCGGCCGACTCGTAGCCGCGCAGCACGCGGGCCAGGCCCGTGATGCGCTCGGTGGTGATCGGGTTGCGCTTGTGCGGCATCGCGCTCGAGCCCTTCTGGCGGCCGGAGCGGAACGGCTCCTCGACCTCCCGGACCTCCGTGCGCTGGAGATGGCGGATCTCGGTGGCGAAGCGCTCCAGTCCGGCGCCCGCGAGGCCGATCGCCTGCAGCACCTCGGCGTGGCGGTCGCGCGGCACCACCTGCGTCGAGACCGGCTCGCCCCGCAGCCCGAGGCGCTCGAGCACCCGCTCCTCGAAGCGCGGGCCGAGCGAGGCGTAGGTGCCGACGGCGCCCGAGAGCGCGCCGACGGCGGCCTGCGCGAACGCCCGCTCCAGGCGCTCGGCGTTGCGGTGGGCCTCCGTCGCGTAGCCGGCGAGCTTGATGCCGAACGTCGTCGGCTCGGCGTGGACGCCGTGGGTGCGCCCGACGCAGACGGTGTCGACATGGGCGCGCGCCTGCTCCGCCAGCGCCTCGTAGAGCCCCCACGCCCCCGCCACCAGCCGCTTCCCGGCGGCCTGGAGCTGGAGGGCGAGCGCGGTGTCGAGCACGTCGGAGGACGTGAGGCCGAAGTGGATCCAGCGGCCGGCCGGCCCGGCGGTGCTCGACAGGACGTCGACGAACGCCGCGACGTCATGGTCGGTGATGCGCTCGCGCTCCTTGACCTCCTCGACGGTGAAGGTCGCGGCGCGGATCGCCTCGAGGTCCTCGGGCGTGGGCCCGTCCAGCTCCTCGGCGGCGGCGACCTCCACGCGCCGCCAGGCCTCCATCTTCGCCTCGTCGGTCCAGAGTGCGCCCAGTTCGGGGCGGGTGTAGCGCTCGATCACGCGCCGATCATGGCACGGGCCGGGCGCGTGCGGCCGTCGCGCAGCTCCAGGACCCGGTCGAAGCCGTCGAGCCCGTCGCGCGCGTGGGTGATGACCAGCACGCCGCGGCCGGTGCGCGCCAGGCGCGACAGGTCGCGCAGGATGCCGGCGGCCGCCGCCTCGTCGACGTGGGCGGTGGGCTCGTCGAGGACGAGGAACCGCGCCCGGGAGAGCAGCGCCCGCGCCAGCGCGATCCGCTGGCGCTCGCC
>JANJUA010000296.1 GCA_024710825.1 Solirubrobacteraceae bacterium | reverse complement strand
GTCCGGGGGATCACGACGACGACGCAGCCGGCACGTGCGACCATCGCCTCGGACACGCTGCCGAGAACCACTCGCCGCACCGCGCCGTAGCCGCGGGAGCCGACGACGAGGACGTCGCTGTCTCGGGCCGCATCGGCCAGGACGGCGATCGGTGCGCCGACTCGAACGTCGCCGGTGACGTCGGCGCCCAGCTCGTCCACGACGGCCTGCGCCCGGCGAACGCCCTGCTCGACGACCGCATCGAAGTCGAACAGGAACGCGTCTCCGGGTGCGAACGGCCTGGGTGGGCTCACCGCGACGACGACGTGCAGCGGGACGTCGGTGCGGCGGGCGAGGTCGCGCGCGGCGCGCAGCGCCTCCTGCGACTCCGGGCGTCCGTCATAGCCGACGGTGACGCGCATCGCGGTCGGCGAGAGGGCGGCGATGCCGGAAGGCACCATCGCGATCGCGCAGGGCGCGCTATGCAGCAACGCGCGACATGTGTCGCCGGTCACCACGCGCCGACGCAGCGACCGGTGCGGGTTGCCGACGACGATGAGGTCGGCGTCGCTCTCGTCTGCGCGCTGGTGCAGCCCGCGGGCGACCGACGAGGCGCGCAGAGCCAGGGTGTGCACGGGCCGACCCGCCGATGCGGCCGCCTCGGCGAGCACGTCCTCGGCGGCGGCGCGCGCCTGCACGTCGAAGACCGCCTCGGCGTCGCGCCCGAAGACGGCGAGGTACGGATAGACGCATACCAGCTCGACGACCGCGTCGGGGACGGCGATCGCCTCGGCGGCCGCGAGGGCGTCACGGCCGCCGCTGCGACCGTCGATGCCGACGATGATTCGGTGAGACACGGCGGCGTTCTCCTTGCTCGAGGGAGCTCTCCACTCCAGCGCCGCCGACATCACCCGGCATCAGTAGTTGCCACCTCGCCGGGTCCGCAGAGGCGACCTGTCGCCCATACGCGCCTCGTGGACCGGCTGGTCTGGGAGCCGGCGCGCCTGATCCTGCAGGTACGGCGGCTTCACGGCCGGCGCGACGTGTCGGGACGCGCGCGGACCCGCATCCGTAGAGGTTCCGGACGCGCCCGGGCAGCGCCTCGGCGAGGCTCGCATCCATGAAGGCCTTCCAGCTCACCGCCTGGCAGCAGCCACCCGAGCTGCGCGACGTGCCCATCCCCGAGCCCGGCGCCGGGCAGGTGCTCGTGCGCGTCGGCGGGGCCGGCGCCTGCCACTCCGACCTGCACCTCATGGAGTGGCCCGAGGGCGCCATGGACGTCTCCCTGCCCTTCACGCTCGGCCACGAGAACGCCGGGTGGGTGGCCGCGCTCGGCGCCGGGGTCGAGGGCGTCGCCGAGGGCGAGCCCGTCGCCGTCTACGGCCCGTGGGGCTGCGGGCGCTGCGCACCGTGCCGGCGCTCGGCCGAGAACTCATGCGAGCGCCAGGCCGAGATCGGCGCGTTCGGCGGCGGCCTCGGGCTCGACGGCGGCATGGCGGAGTACCTGCTCGTCCCCTCCTCTCGACTCCTGCTCCCGCTCGGCGACCTCGATCCGCGCGACGCGGCGCCGTTGAGCGACGCCGCTCTGACGCCCTATCACGCGATCAAGCGCGCGCTTCCCCGCCTGCATCCCGGGTGGACCGCCGCCGTCATCGGTGTCGGCGGCCTGGGCCACATGGCCGTCGAGCTGCTGCGCGCCCTGACCCCCGCGCGCATCGTCGCGGTGGATCGCGACCCCGGCCGTCTCGTGCTCGCGCGGGAGGTCGGCGCCGACGAGGCGTTCGCTGCCGGGCCGGAGGCCATCGGCGAGATCCGAGAGGCGACCCGAGGGCTCGGCGCCGACGTCGTCCTCGACATCGTCGGCAGCGACGAGACGATCGCCCTCGCCGCCGCCGTGGCCAAGGTCGAGGGCACGGTGAACGTCCTCGGCCTGGCCGGTGGCTCGATCACCTGGCAGGCGATGGGCGTGCTCCCGTGGGAGTGCGAGCTCACCACGACGTACTGGGGGACCGCCATCGAGCTCATGGAGGTCCTCGAGCTCGCTGCGGCCGGCCGCATCCGCGCCCGGACGCGCCGCTACGCCCTCGACGACGTGGCGACCGCGTACGACGACCTGCGCGCCGGGCGGATCGACGGCCGCGCGGTGATCTGCCCCGCCGGGGTCTAGCAGATGTAAGCCCCGGCGTCGCCGACCGGACGCACGTGTCGTCGGCCGAGGTCCGACCGAACGGGTGCTGAGGCCGGAGGCGCGCTTGCCGCCTTCCACCAGAGCGAGAGTGGATCGGCCCGCGAGGAGATGGCGCCCCCCAACCTCGCTTCAGCGCCGCGCGGCAACGAGAACCGGGATCTCGCGCCCGGCGATCTCCTGGTACTGCGCGTACGGGGGGAAGGCCGCGACCGCAAGCCGCCACCATTCGGCGCGCCGTTCGCCGACGACCTCCCGGACCCGTGCGTCGAACGGCTCGCGTCCGTCCTGGATCGTCACGGCCTCCGGATCGGCCTTGAGGTTGTGGTACCAGACGGGGTGCTGCGGGGCACCGCCGTCCGACGCGACGAGCGCGTACTCGCCGTCGTGCTCGACACGCATCAGCGGGGTCTTGCGGAGCTTCCCGGACCGGTTGCCGCGCGTGGTCATGACGATGATCGGCAGGCCGGTGTCGGCGAATGTGTTCGCACGCTCCCCGCCCGATGCCTCGTACTCGGCGACCTGGTTGCGCACCCATTCGTGCGGGCTGGGCTCGTATTCGCCTTCGAGCGGTGCCATCGCCGAAGTCCTACCAGCTCCGCGGCGCGACTGCCGGCGTAGC
>JANJUA010000294.1 GCA_024710825.1 Solirubrobacteraceae bacterium | reverse complement strand
GGTCGGGTCAGGGGCGTCGTCATCTTCGTCTCCGACACCGACCGCTCGCTGAAGGTCTATCGCGACGTCCTAGGTCTGCCGGTCGGACGCCTGCCCGACGAGGAGCAGGCCGCGCAGCGGCTGGCGGACGGGTTCGGGCTGGGCGGGTTCCGCGGCCGCATCACTCCGCTGGAGGGCCAGGCCGCGGTCGGCCGGATCACGCTGGTGCAGAGCGACACGCCGCAGCTCGGCGCCCGCGAGGGGCTGCGGACCGACGCGGCGCAGATCGGCCAGAGCTCGCTGGTCATGAGCACGCCGCGCCTGGAGGAGAGCTCGCGCGAGCTCAAGCGCCTGGGGCTGCCGCGCTTCACCGATCCCGTGGACCTCGAATACCCCGAGTGGGGGCGATTCGCCGAGTTCGCCGGCTTCGATCCCGACGGGGTCGGCATGTCGCTGCTCAGCTTCCGCCCCGTCCCGGGCGGGCCGCAGACCGACCTCTCCGCGCCCTGGCGGCACCTCGACGACCAGCGGGTGGGCCCGATCCTGCGGGTCGCGCTCAAGGTCCGCGACACGGACGCCTCGCTCGCCCTGTACCGCGACCTCCTCGGCCTCGAGGTGATGGCCACGCGCGTGATCGAAGACGTGCACACCATGGGGCTGCCGGGCTGCACCGTGAAGCTCACCTACCTCGGCCCGGGCGGCGACGACGGCCTCGGCGTCATGGTGCTCGTCCAGATCTCCGATCCCGAGCCTTCGGTGCTCCCCCCGCCGCCGAGCGACCGGCCCTACCGCGGGCAGGTCGCGGTGGTGCTGTCCGCCCGAGACGCCGCCCGGGTCACATCCGAGGCGCGCGAGCGCGGGTACGCCCCGCTGGGCTCCGCCGGCTTCTTCGACGAGGACGGCTTCCTGATCGCGCTCGAGGAGCCCGGCACGCAGCGGGGATCGCTGTTCTCCGTGTGAGCCGCGTCGTCGCAGTCCACCAACCGAGGGGGTAGGTCATGGCCGGCTCGATGGGACCGCATCTGAAGGGGTTCGCCCCGCCGTTCTCGCCCACCGGCAGATCCTCGATCGTCCCGGCGATGCCGACGAGCGCGTCGCACCCCGGCGCGCGCCCTCGGCCGATCCACGCCGGGATCATGGCCCGGTTCCTCGCCGACGGCGACTACCTGGCCAAGCTGATCCCGCAGCCGCTGCGGGCGACGGAGAGAACGCCGGAGGTCTCCGTCTTCCTCAACGTGTCGGTCCCCACCGGGGTGGAGCTGGACCCGGATCTGGCCGAGCTCGAGGAGTGGCGACTGACCGAGGCGCTCTTCACCATCCCGTGCGAGTACGAGGGCGTCGAGTACGCATGGCGCTACCTCATGTACGTCGGAAGCCAGCGCTTCTTCTACAGCGCCACGATGTTCGGCCACGTGTCGAAGCTGGCCGAGCTGGACTTCCTCTTCCCGGCGCCGCCCCATCCCCCGAGGGGCGAGGTCACCGCGGGCACCACGATGAAGGCGACGGTCTCGCGGTTCGGCCAGCGGATCATCACCTCGACGTTCAGGGCGACGGAGCCCGCCGACCCGCAGGAGCTCTTGCGGACGGTCATCGGGTACGGGCCGGGCTCGCCCGACGTGGGCATGCGCTACATCCCCGACATGGTGGCGGCCAACCGCGGCGAGATGCTCGTCCACGACCTCGTCGCCAACGACATCGACGACTGGGAGCTGGCCGAAGCGTGGTCGGGCGAGGCGACGATCACGTTCGGCACGTCCGAGCGCGAGGAGCTGCACCATCTCGAGCCGATCGAGATGCTGGAGAGCTACTACGTCAGCGGCCTGACGTACACCAACCCCGGCGTCGCGGTCATCTACGACTACCTTGCCGACTGACCCGGCCACCGCCGCGACGTCCCGCCGCGTCAGCGCGGTCGTCGTCTTCGTCTCCGACACCGACCGCTCGCTGCAGATGTACCGCGACGTGCTGGGGCTGCGCGTCGGGCGCCTGCGCGACGAGCGCGAGTCCACCCGGCTGCTGGCGGATCGGTTGGGGCTCGAAGGGTTCGACGGCCGCATCACGCCGCTGGCCGGCGACGCCCCCGTCGGGAGGATCACGCTCGTCGAGAGCCGGACGCCGCGGCTGTCGCCGCGTCGGGGCGTGCGAACCGACGTGGCCCAGGTCGGGCAGAGCGCTCTGGTCATGAGCTCTCCGCGCCTGGAGGAGATGGCCCGCGGGCTGAGCGAGCTGGGGCTGGCGCGGATCACCGATCCGTCCTATCTCGACTTCCCCGCGTACGGGCAGTTCGTGGAGTTCGTCAGCTTCGATCCCGACCACGTCGCGCTGTCGCTGCTGTCGTTCCGTCCCGTCGACGAGAGCCGGCAGACCGACCTCTCGGCTCCTGGCGGCATGCCGACGACCGCAGGGTCAGCCCGCTGCTGCGCGTGGCGCTGCGCGTCCGCGACCTGGACGCCTCGCTCGCCCTGTACCGCGACATCCTCGGCCTGGAGGTGATGGAGTCGCGCGTGATGCGCGAGACGCTGGGGCCGACGATGGGGCTGCCGGCGTGCACCGTGCGGCTCAGCTACCTCGGGCCGGGCGGCGACGACGGACTCGGGATCCTCGCGCTGGCGCAGATCTCCGACCCGACTCCGCCGGTGCTGCCCCGACCGCGGACCGACCGGCTCCATCGCGGGCAGGTCGCCGTCGTGCTCGGGATCGAGGGGGCGTCGGAGGCCGTGCGCGCGGTGCGAGGGCGCGGATACCGGTCGCGGGGCAGCTCGGCGTTCTACGACGGCGACGGCTTCCTCGTCGCGCTCGAGGAGCCCGGTGCTCAGGGCGACTCGCTGTTCTCCGCGTCAGAGGTCGCGGGCGCAGCGGAAGCCGACGTTGCCTGACGAG
>JANJUA010000242.1 GCA_024710825.1 Solirubrobacteraceae bacterium | reverse complement strand
GTGGTGCTGTCGATCGCGGTCGCGGGCCGAACCGCGTAGCTACGCCAGGTCCACGTCGAGCGCGCCGCCCACCCCGGGCGGCTCGTCGACGAGGTCCGGGTGCAGGATGTGGGCCATGAGCTCGAGCGCGTCCACGAGCCGGGGCCCCGGGCGCGAGAAGGTGCTCGAGGCGTCGATCGCGACGACGCGCCTGGCGTGGAGCGCCGCGAGCTCCTTCGCGTGCGCCTCCGCCTCGGCCAGCGCCCGACCCGCGTCGTAGCCGCATGGCATGCAGACGACGACCTCCGGCTCGGCCGCCGCGACCAGCTCCCACGTCACCTGCTCGGAGCGCTCGCCGGGGAGCCCCAGCACGTCCCGACCGCCGGCCATCTCGATGAGCTGCGGCGTCCAGTGGCCGGCGACGAACACCGGGTCCAGCCACTCGATCGCCGCCACCGGCACGGGCTCCGCGCCGCGCACCGCCGCTTGGACGGCGTCCACCCGCCGCGCGGTCGACGCCACGAGCCGCAGCGCCGCCTGAGCCGCCCCGGTGGCCGCCGCCACCGTCTTGACGTCGCCGATCGTCTCGCCGAACGTCTTCGGGTCCAGGGCGATGACCTTCGGCTTGGACTCGAGCCGCCGCGCGACCTTCTCGACGTCGTCGAAGGACACGGCGCAGACCGCGCACAGCGCCTGCGTGACGATCAGGTCGGGCTCGAGCTCGGCGAGCAGCTCCTCGTCGAGCGCGTAGATCGCCTCGCCGGCCAGCGTGTGCTCGCGCACCGCCGCGTCGATCTCGGCGGCCGACAGCCCGCCCGGCAGGCGGTCCGTCGTCACGTGCGGCAGGTCGAGCGCCTCCGTGGGATGATCGCACTCGTGGGTGACGCCCACGACCTGCTCGCCCAGCTCGAGCGCGAAGAGCAGCTCGGTGGCATGGGGCACGAGCGACACGATCCGCACGGGGGACAGGTTATGGCTTGGCGAGAGGACGGCGACGCGCTGGTGCAGGACTACGAGTTTCCCGACTTCGCGGCGGCGCTGGCGTTCGTCAACGGGGTCGGCCGGCTCGCCGAGCTGCACGGCCATCACCCGGACATCCTGCTGCACGGCTGGAACAAGCTCCGCCTGACGCTGAGCACCCATTCCGAGGGCCGGGTGACCGACCTCGACCGCCGGCTCGCCGAGGCGATCGACGATCTCTAGCGGCGGGTTCGGCCGCGGGCGCTCAGCAGGGCTTGACGTAGCGCTCCCGTGCCGTGTCGCCGTCCTCGGTGACGAACTCGATCTCTCCCCAGCGCGTGCCGCGCGAGCACGGCCGGGTGGACTCGAAGTACCCGCGGGTCCTGCCGCGCACCCTGCGCGTCTTGCGCGGCAGGTTCGTCTCCATCGTCATGACGGCGATCGAGAGGCCCGGTATCGGGTGCAGGAGGTTGTGCGGGACCTCGAACTGCATCGCGCGCCCCCTGCCGCCGAACGCGTCGACGTAGCGGGCGGAGATGGCCTGGTTGATCGCGACCGGGCACGCCGGCTGATAGGTGACCATGTAGATCGACGCCCGCTCGCGCCCCCCGTTGTAGATCCGCACGGGGACCTTGCAGCGGATCTGGACGTCCTGCGGATTCACGGTCGAGCCGGCGACCGCGTTCAGCGTCCCGGTCCCGATCAGCGAGCCCTTCGGACAGCGCTTGACGTCCAGGTCGTCGTTGATGATCTCCGCGGGGCAGGCGGGGAACAGGTTCGTGTTCTCCCGGCCGCCGTAGATCGCGATGCTGTAGCGCTTGACGGGCTTGGGCCGCAGGCCGGAGGCCTCCGTCGCGCGGTAGTTGACCTTCAGCCCCACCGGGAGCGGCCTGCTCGGCGTCCCCACCCGGTTGGGCATGACGTCTCCGTACACCTCGTAGCCGTTGACCTGCGGCTGCTGGGCAGGCGCCGCGGCGGCGGTCGCCGCGGCTGCGGCGGCGACGGCGAGCACGACGATCGCATCCTTCAGCATGGCCTCTCCTCGGTAGACATGCCTGTTTGCAGGCAACCCTATAGCCTGCCGCGGCTGTGGGTGCCGCCATCGAAGTCGAGGGCCTGACGAAGCGCTTCGGCGCCGTCACCGCCATCGACGATCTCAGCTTCTCCGTGCGCGAGGGCGCCGTCACCGGATTCCTCGGACCCAACGGGGCCGGGAAGACGACGACGCTGCGGATCGTGCTCGGCCTGGCCGGGGCCACCTCGGGCCGTGCCGTCGTCCAGGGCAAGCCCTACGACCAGCTCGACGACCCCGCCGGCACCGTCGGCGCCTCGCTCGAGGCCGCGGGCTTCCACCCCGGCCGCTCGGGCCGCGACCACCTGCGCGCGCTGTGCGCGATGGCGCGCCTGCCGATGTCGCGCGCCGACGAGGTGCTGCGCATCGTCGACCTCGACGAGAAGGCCGGAGCCCGCCGCGTCGGCGGCTACTCGATGGGCATGCGCCAGCGCCTGCATCTCGCGGCGGCGCTGCTCGGCGACCCCGCGATCCTCATCCTCGACGAGCCCGCCAACGGCCTGGACCCGCAGGGCATCCGCTGGCTGCGCGAGACCCTCCGGGGCCTCGCCAAGGAGGGCCGCACGGTGCTCGTATCCAGCCACGTGCTCTCCGAGGTCGCCCAGACCGCCGACGACGTGGTCGTCATCGCGAGGGGGCGTCTCGTCGACCAGGGCCCGGTGGAGAGGCTCAGCGGCGGCGAGGCGGCCGCCGTGATCGTGCGGGCGGGCGAGCTCGGGGCGCTCACTGCGGCGCTCGAGGCCACCGGCGGCGACGTCGAGCGCAACGACGGCTGGCTGCGGGTCCGCAACCTCGACGCGCCCGCGATCGGCGCCGCCGCGCTCGCGCAGGGCGTCGCGCTGCACGCGCTCTACGAGGAGCGCGCCTCGCTCGAGGACGTCTTCCTGCGGCTGACCGGGGGCGAGCGGTGACCGGCCTGCTGCGCGCCGAGCTCATCAAGCTCCGCACGACGCGGACCGCGCTGGGCTTCGCGCTGATCTCGCTGCTGCTCGTGGTGACGATCGTGACGCTCGTCTCGCTGCTCGACGACCCGTCGACGACCGAGGACAAGCGCAACGCCATCGAGAGCTCGGGGGTCATCGCCACGATCCTCATCATCTTCGGCGTGGTGGGCGCGACCGGCGAGCACCGCCACGGGACGATCACGTCGACGTTCCTCATCGTCCCCGACCGCGTCCGCGCGACGCTGTCGAAGCTGCTGGCCTACGCGGCCGCCGGGGTGCTGTTCGCCGTGCTGATCCAGATCGTCGCCGCGGCGATCGGGCTGACCCTGGTGTCGGGGGAGCCGGGCGCGGCGCCCGGCGCCGGCGACCTGCTGGAGATGACGGGCCTCGGCGCGCTGGCCTGTGCGCTCTCCGCGGCGCTCGGCGTCGCCGTCGGCGCGCTGATCCGCAACCAGGTGGCGGCCGTCGTCGGCGCGCTGGCCTGGCTGTTCATCCTGGAGTCGACGCTGATCGGACTGGTGCCGAGCGTCGGCAGGTTCACCGTCAGCGGCGCGACGTCGTCGCTGCTGCCGAGCATGCAGATCGACGACGGCCTATCGCAGGTGGCGGGCGGCCTGGTGCTGCTCGCCTGGGTGCTGGTGCTGAGCGCGGCCGCCGTGCTGGCCGACCGCGCTCGCGACGTGACGTAGAGCGCCCTGAGGGTGCCGAGGCGGCGCCGCGCGGTGTGCGGCAGCCTCGAGAGTTCTCGCCGCCGGAGGCGGGCCCCTCACCTCGGAGGCGGGCCCCTGATCTAGTACTCGTAGAAGCCGCGCCCGGACTTCTTGCCCAGCGCTCCCTCGGCGATCAGCCGCTCGACCGTGGCCGGGATCGGCGTGCCGATCGTCTCCCCGATCGCCGTGGCGACATCCAGCCCGACGTAGTCCAGCAGCGCCAGAGGCCCCATCGGGTGCCCGGCGCCGAGCCGCATGCAGGTGTCGACCGCCTTCGGCTCGAGCCCGGTCTCCTCCAGCAGCGTCACCGCGGAGAAGAGGAACGGGAACAGCAGGCGGTTGACGACGAAGCCCGGCAGGTCCGGGACCTCGACCGCCTCCTTGCCCAGCGCCACGCACAGCGCGCGCGCCCGGCGACGGGTGTCCTCGGTCGCGGCGGCCGGGAACGCCAGCTCGACGAGCTGCATCTTCGGCACGGGGTTGAAGACGTGCAGGCCGACGAACCGCTCCGGCTGGCCGCTGGCGGCGGCGAGCGCCTCCACCGACAGGGACGAGGTCGTGGTCGCCAGCAGCGTGTCTCCGTTGACATGGCCTACCACCTCCCTCAGCAGCTCGGACTTCTCCGAGAGGTCCTCGACGATCGCCTCCACGACGATCGTCGCGCCGGCGACGGCGGCGAGGTCGGTCGCCACGGATACGCGCTCGGCGTCCTCCGCGCGCTCGAGCTTGCCGCACACCTTGGCGACCGTCGCGCGCGCCCGCTCCGCCGAGCCGTCCGACCGCGCCCACAGCACGACGTCGCCGCCGGCCGCCGCGGTCGCCGCGAGGCCGCACGCGATCGCGCCGGACCCCACGACTGCAACCCTTTCCTGCACCCTTGTTCTCCTCATCGTTGACTGGCGAGTCAACGACCAGCGTAACGAGCCCGGTCCCAAGCGCGCGGCGCTTGGCGTCGTATCCTCGCGTCCATGCCCGATCTCGGACCGCCCACCTCGTACCTCGCGCTCGACGAGGGCACCCCCGTCTACGACGCCTCCGGCGAGCAGGTCGGCGTCGTCGACCACGTGCTCGCGGTCGACGCGGAGGACGTCTTCGACGGGATCGTCGTCGACACGCGCACCGGCCCGGGCGGGCACCGGTTCGCCGACGCGCCGCAGATCGGCGAGCTTCACGAGCGCGGCGTCGTCCTTAAGGTCCCCGTCGCGGACCTGCACGAGCCGTCCGCGAGCCCGGCGGCGCTGGACGTCGACCCTGAGGACCTCGAGGCCAGCCGGCTGGCCGACCGTCTGCGCCGCGTCTGGGACTACCTCAGCGGGCGCTACTGACGCTCGGTGTCCGTCGTC
>JANJUA010000220.1 GCA_024710825.1 Solirubrobacteraceae bacterium | reverse complement strand
GGCGGTGCCCGCACAGAGTCGAGCCGGGCTCGGGCCACGGCTGTTCCAGTTCGCGCTCGTGGCCGACACGCACGTCAACGAGCGTGACGGGCACTCGTCGTCGCCTTACGAAGCCAACGCGCGCGCCAATGCCCGCGCGCGGCACGTCTTCGCGTCGATCGCGCAGCTTGAGCCGCAGCCGCAGCCGGCCGACGCGCTCCCACGCGCTCGCGTCCGCGGGCGCGCGGTCGGTCGAGCGCTCGGCGGCCTCCAAGGCGAGGTCGATCGCGCCCATGTCCTCGTAGATGCGCGCGGCGAAGCGGTGCGCCGTGGGCCGGTCGCCGTCCACCCGCGCCCAGTCGCGGACCGCGCGGCCGGCGGCGGCCAGCTCGCCCGCCTGCCAGAACGCGAGCGTCATGAGGCGCAGCACCGCGACGTTGTCGGGATCGGCGTCGCGCGCGTAGATGAGCCGCTGGGCGGCGAGCGGGTAGTCCTCCTCCGCCATGGCGTGCTGCGCGGCGGTGAGGAAGCGCTGCACGCGGTCGGCGCCGGGGTCGGGCTTGGAGAAGTCGACGAACTGGAGCGATCCGGCGGGCACGGTCCGCACGCCGATCGAGAACTTCACGCGCGCCCACTGCTGCACGTTCTCCTCGTCGCCGGTGAAGTAGATGCCGCTGACCGTCCCCACGCCCCACTCGGGGTAGGAGAGGCAGCGCGCGTAGCGGTGCACGACCGAGTGGTCCGGCATCCGGTCGCCGAACGGGTCGTTGGCCTGGCGCTCCTCGGCGTGCGCCCGCGCCGCCTGCTCGCGCTCGTAGTTGCGCTGGCCCTCCTCGGCCCGCGCGGCGCGGGCGGCGGCCGCGTTGACCTTCACCGCGTTGCGGGAGATGCGCCCGCCGCGGGAGCTCTCCGCCAGCTCCTCGAGCTGGTCGGCGGCGAGGTTGATCGCCTTCAGGTGGCGCTCGTGCTCGAACTGCTTGCCGGGCGGCGCCAGGTCCGGGTGCCAAACCTTGGCGAGACGGCGCCTGGCGAGCTGGACCTCGCGCTGGTCGAACGGTGGCTCGAGCTCGAGGAGCAGGATCGCCTGCTCGATGTCGAACACCGCTGGCATTCCCTCAGGGTATCGTCGCGTCCCATGTCCGCCGACACGGAGAAGCGCGCCGCCGCCGAGGCCTCGGCGCTGTTGGTGCAGGACGGGATGCGGGTCGGGCTCGGCACCGGCTCGACCGTCGCGTTCCTCCTTCCCGCCCTTGCGGCGCGCGGCCTGCGGGGGCTTCGCTGCGTCGCCACGTCCGTCGCCACCGAGCGCCGGGCGCGTGAGCTCGGGCTGCCCGTCGAGCCGTTCGACGCGCTCGAGCGCCTCGACATCGCCATCGACGGCGCCGACCAGGTCGCGCCGGACCGCTGGGTCGTCAAGGGCGGCGGCGGCGCGCACACGCGCGAGAAGGCGGTCGCCGCCGCGGCCGACCGGTTCGTCGTGATCGTCTCGGCCGACAAGGTCGTCGACGCGCTGCACCCACCGGTGCCGATCGAGGTGCTGCGCTTCGGCGCCGCGGCCACGCTTCACCGGCTCCCGGGGGCCGTCGTGCGCGAGGGCTGGCCGCCGAGCCCGGACGGCGGGATCATCTGCGACCTCCACGCGCCCACCGACGATCCGGCTGCGCTGGCCGCCCGACTGAGCGCGGCGACGGGGGTCGTCGAGCACGGGCTCTTCCCGCCGGGGCTCATCTCCGACGTCCTGGTCGCGCGGGGGGCCGACGTCTCTAGTCTCTGAGGGGCATGTCTGCCCAGTACATCTTCACGATGCACCGTCTGACGAAGGCGTACCCGCCCGACAAGACGGTCGTCAAGGACGTCACGCTCGCGTTCCTCCCCGGCGCCAAGATCGGCGTCCTCGGCCTCAACGGCACCGGCAAGTCGTCGCTGCTGAACATCATGGCGGGCCGCGACACCGACTACCGCGGCGACGCGATGCTCGCCCCCGGCGCCTCCGTCGGACTGCTCGAGCAGGAGCCGCATCTCGACGAGTCCAAGGACGTCAAGGGCAACGTCTCCGACGGCGTCGCCGAGACCAAGGCGCTGCTGGACCGCTTCAACGAGCTGGCGATGAACTACTCCGACGACACCGCCGACGAGTTCGCGCGGCTTCAGGCGGAGATCGACGCCAAGGGCGCCTGGGACCTCGACTCCCAGCTCGAGCAGGCGATGGACGCGCTGCGCCTGCCGCCCTCCGACGCGGACGTGAGCAAGCTCTCCGGTGGCGAGCGCCGCCGCGTCGCGCTGTGCCGGCTGCTGCTGCGCCGCCCCGACCTGCTGCTGCTCGACGAGCCGACCAACCACCTCGACGACGAATCCGTCGCCTGGCTCGAACGCCACCTCGCCGAGTACCCGGGCACGATCGTCGCGGTCACCCACGATCGCTACTTCCTCGACAACGTCGCCGGCTGGATCCTCGAGCTCGACCGGGGCCGCGGGCTGCCGTTCGAGGGCAACTACTCCTCGTGGCTGGAGCAGAAGCAGGCCCGTCTGGCCCAGGAGGAGAAGTCCGACTCGGCGCGTCAGAAGACGATCGCCGCCGAGCTCGAGTGGGTGCGAGAGAACCCGAAGGGGCGGCGCAAGAAGGCCAAGGCGCGCCTGAACAACTACGAGGCGCTGCTCGCCCAGGAGCGCAACGTCAAGCTCGATCAGGTCCAGATCCACATCCCCGCCGGTCCGCGGCTCGGAGACACGGTCGTGCGCGCGGAGGGCCTGCGCAAGGGCTTCGGCGACCGCCTGCTGATCGACGACCTCAGCTTCGACCTGCCGCGCGGCGGCATCGTCGGCGTGATCGGGCCCAACGGCGCCGGCAAGACGACGCTCTTCCGGATGATCACCGGGCAGGAGCAGCCCGACGGCGGGACGCTCACGATCGGCGACACGGTGCAGATGGCCTACGTCGACCAGTCTCGCGACGCGCTCGACGACGACAAGAACGTCTGGGAGGTCGTCTCCGGCGGCGACGAGCAGATCCAGGTCGGCGACCGGAAGATGAGCTCGCGCGCCTACTGCTCCTCGTTCAACTTCAAGGGCTCCGACCAGCAGAAGAAGGTCGGCAAGCTGTCGGGCGGCGAGCGCAACCGGGTCCACCTGGCGAAGCTGCTGCGCGAGGGCGGCAACCTGCTGCTGCTCGACGAGCCCACCAACGACCTCGACGTCGACACCCTGCGCGCGCTCGAGGAGGCGCTGCTGGACTTCGCGGGCTGCGCGGTGGTCATCTCCCACGATCGCTGGTTCCTGGACCGCGTCGCGACGCACGTGCTCGCCTTCGAGGGCGACTCCGAGGTCGTGTGGTTCGAAGGCAACTTCGAGGCCTACGAGGAGCACCGCCGCGCCCGGCTCGGCGACGAGGCCGACCGACCCCACCGCATCTCCTACAAGAAGCTCACGCGCAGCTGAGCGCCGGGCGCAACCCGCGCCCGACCATGGGCGGGCTCGACGCGACGCACCACCCACGAGAAGGGACGTATCCGCATGGCCTCGCGAGGCAAGAAGAAGACGACGATGGCGAAGCTCAACCGCGAGAGCAAGCTCCGCGAGCGGCGCCTCGACAAGCAGGCCCGCAAGGAGGCCCGCAAGCTGGCGGCGACGCTGGGCCCGGTCGAGAACGAGCCCGGCGACCTGCCGGAGCCGGAGGCCGGCGAGCCGCCGGCCGACGACGACCGCTGACGCGCCGCGCTAGGCGGCCGAGCCGAGCTGCTCCGCCAGGCGCCGCATGGCCGTCTCGTTGGCGTGTCGGATGACGGCGCGGACGAGCGGCGCGGCCAGCCGATCCCCGACCGGCGTGACGACCCAGCGGTACTCGAAGGCGATGTGCGTGCCGCCGTCCGGCAGCTCGTCGAGCGTGTAGGTCCCTTCCGCGACGCGGCCGGCCTTGGCCGCCACGTTGCGCTCGACGATGCGCCGCGGCGCCTCGGCGTCGACGACCTCGATGTCGACGACGTCCGCGGCGCCCAGCGCCTTGACGTGGACGCGCGCCCTGGCGCCCACGCCGCGCTCGGGGCCGGAGAGCTCCCAGTCGCGCAGCAGGTGGTCGGTGAACGGCTCGTGGTTGGCCATCACGTCGAGGTGGTCGAAGACGCGCTCGCGGGCCTGGGGTACGTCGATGGAGACGGTCACGGGCTTCGGCATGCGCCCATGGTCGTCGACCGACGCGTTGACGTCTACGGCCGGGGCTGCCTCCGCCGCGCCGCCGGCACGAGGTCGGGGTTGCTCCAGCCCGTCTCGGTCGGGTTGACGTTCGTCCCGGGCGGGACGATCTCGTCGATGCGGTCCAGCGTCGCGTCGTCGAGCACGACGTCCGTCGCGCCCAGCTGCGACTCGAGCTGCTCCATGGTCCGCGGCCCGATGATGGGCGCCGTCACCACCGGGTGGCGGAGCGTGAACGCGAGCGCCAGGTGGACGAGCGAGATGCCCGCCTCCTCGGCCAGCAAGCTGAGCGCCTCGACGGCCTCGAGCTTGCGATCGTGGAAGGGCAGCGACAGGTCGTAGCGCTCCGGGAACCGCTGCGTCCGCCCGGACGTGGGCGCCTTTCGACCCTTGCGCCAGCGGCCCGACAGCCAGCCGCCGGCCAGCGGGCTCCACGGGATAACGGCCATGCCGTAGCGGCCCGCGGTCGGCAGGACGTCCTGCTCGATCGCCCGCACGAGCAGCGAGTAGGGCGGCTGCTCGCAGACGAAGCGCTCGAGGTTGCGCTCGCGCGCCGCCCACTGCGCCTCGACCATCTGCGAGGGCGGGAACGTCGACGACCCGACGTAGCGCACCTTGCCGGCGCGCACGAGGTCGGTCAGCGCGCCGAGCGTCTCCTCGACGTCGGTGTCCGCCTCTGGGCGGTGGATCTGGTAGAGGTCGATGTAGTCGGTCTTCAGCCGGCGCAGCGAGTCCTCCACCGCGCGCATGATCCAGCGCCGCGAGTTGCCGGCCTGGTTGGGGTCGTCGCCCATCGGGCCGTGGACCTTGGTGGCAAGCACGACGTGCTCGCGCCGGCCGCCGGTCAGCGCCTTGCCGACGATCTTCTCGGACTCCCCGGCGTTGTAGACGTCGGCGGTGTCGATGAAGTTGATGCCGGCGTCGAGCGCGCGGTGGATGATGCGCACCGAGTCGTCATGGTCGGTGTTGCCCATCGCCCCGAGCATCATCGTGCCGAGGCACAGCGGGCTGACCTTGACGCCGGTGCGGCCGAGTGGGCGCAGCTCCATCGGCTAGCGGCGCCCGACCGCTCCGCGGAACACGAACCAGGCGACGGCGGTGACGATCGCGGCGATTATCGGCAGCGTCCAACCGAGGATGCCGGCGATGGCGAGGATGGCGGTCACGACGGTCACGAGGGCGGCGGCGCCGCCGACCATCGTGGCCATGTAGGCGCGCTGCTCGCGCTGGCGGCGCGGCAGGCGCGAGGGACGGCGGGCAGGGGTGCTCATGTGGTCAGGATGCCAGAGGCGGGTACCGTCGCGTCATGACCGTCTGCGTGACCGAGTTCACCGACCCCGGGTGCCCATGGGCGTTCTCCGCCGAGCCGCACCGCCTGCGCCTCGAGTGGCTCTACGGCGACCAGGGCCTCACCTGGCGCCGCCGGATGGTCGTGCTCGCGCGCACTCCGGAGGAGTACGACGAGAAGGGCTTCACCCCCGCGAAGCAGTCCGAGGCGTTCGCGCAGATCGCGGCGGAGCACGGCATGCCGATCGACCTCTCCGAGCGCCCGCGCATGGCCGCCACCCTGCCGGCCTGTCGGGCCGTGGTCGGCGCCCGCCGGCACGCGCCCGACCGCGAGGCCCCGCTGCTGCGCCGCCTGCGGCTGCGCCACTTCGCCGGCGAGCTGCTCGACGAGCCGTCCACCATCGCCGCCGCCGCCCGCGACGTCGGCCTCGCCCCCGAGCGCGTGCGCGCATGGATGGACGAGCCCGCCGTCCAGGCTGAGGTCGACGAGGACGCGGCGGCCGCGCGCCGGCCGATGCCCGCCGCCCGGGCGCTCGACCACAAGCTCGCCAACTGGTCGGGCGGACGCCGCTACACCTGCCCGTCGTACGAGATCACCCGGCCCGTCGACCGCGAGGTCACGATCGCCGTCCCGGGCTTTCAGCCGTTCGCCGTCTACGACGTCGTCATGGCGAACCTCCGCCCGGACCTGGAGCGCCGCGACGACCCCGGCTCCGTCGAAGAGGTCCTGCGCTGGGCCGGCGAGCCGCTGGCGACCCAGGAGGTGGCGGCGGTCGCCCGGATCACGCGCGACGAGGCGGCGAGCGAGCTCGCGCGGATCGCCGAGGCTCAGCCGCTGGGGACCGACGCCCTCTGGCGCCTGCGCGCCAGCAGCTGACCCCCGCCCCACACGAGCCCGAACGCGATCAGCGCGTAGGCCCAGCCGACGAAGATGTCGAGCGCGAAGTGCTCGCCGCCGTAGACGAGCACGAAGCCCATCGCCACCGCGTAGGCGAACAGCCCGGCCCGCACCCACCAGCCCGCCGACCAGAAGAACAGCATCAGCATGAACGGGTACGCGGCATGCAGCGACGGCATCGCGGCGACGAGGTTGACGAGGTCGCCGTGGCCCTCCCAGATCGACGCCGCGCTGGACACCCCGAGCGCCCCCCACACGACCGGCACGACGCGTGCGACCTCGGGGATCGTCCCCTCCTGCCCCGCCAGCCACGGCGGCTGCGCCGGCCACAGCCAGTAGGTCAGAAACGCGCCCACCGTCAGCGTCACCGTCAGCACGACGTAGCGCTGGAAGCGATCGTGCGCTACGCGCCACAGCACCGCGGCGACCGTCCACACCGCGAAGAAGTGGCTCATGTAGACGACCCAGGAGGCGTAGTCGTACCACTGGAGGCTCCAGGCGTCGAAGAGCCGCTCCTGGAGCCACACCGTCGGCAGCGGCCCGCCCGTCAGCCACTCGTCGAAGCGCACCTGGGGAACGATGTGCGCCTGCTCCGTAGGCACCGAGACCGCGCCGCGCAGGTAGTCGTAGGCGACGAGCAGCGCCAGGAACGGCAGCCACTCGAGCAGCAGCGCACCCCAGCTCCGCCAGGCGGCGACGCTGAAGGCCGCCATGCCGAGCAGCAGCCACAGGAAGAGCTGATCGCGCGCCAGCGGCAGCCCGTCGACTGCGATCGACACGCCGAGCGCGACGACGTAGGCGACCGGCGCGACGACCGCGAGCAGGCGCCGCAGGCTGTGGGGCCGTGCGGCGGGCTCGACGGCGCTCATGCGGACGCAGCGTAGTCCACGCGGCGCACGCGGCGGCCGGCCCGCTCAGGCGAGCAGGGAGTCGGCCACGTGGAGGTCCTCGTCGCTCAACGTCCTCAGGCCGGCGACCGCCTCCGACAGCGGGACCATCTCGATCCTGGTCGCCCGCAGCGACGACATCATGCCCCAGCGGCCCTCGTGCGCCGCCTCCATCGCGGCCACGCCGAGCCGTGTGGCGAGCACCCGGTCGAAGGCCGTCGGCGTGCCTCCGCGCTGGATGTGGCCGAGCACGGTCGTGCGGGTCTCGTAGCCCGTCCGTGCCTGGATCTCGGACTCCAGCCTCTGCCCCACGCCACCGAGGCGCGCGTGGCCGAACTCGTCGACGCCGCCGCCCAGCGCGGCGACGTCGCCGCCCTTCGGCTTGGCGCCCTCGGCCACGACGACGATCGCGAAGTGCCGGCCGAGCGCGAAGCGGCGCTCCAGACGCGCGCAGATGTCGTCGAGGTCGAACGGCCGCTCGGGGACCAGGATCACGTCGGCACCGCCCGCGATCCCGGAGTACAGGGCGATCCAACCCGCGTGGCGGCCCATCACCTCGAGGATCAGGATGCGCTTGTGCGACTCCGCCGTCGTGTGGAGCCGGTCGATCGCCTCGGTCGCGGTCTGCACGGCCGTGTCGAAGCCGAACGTCATGTCCGTGCCGCCGAGGTCGTTGTCGATCGTCTTCGGCACGCCGATGACGTTCACGCCCGCCTCGTTGAGCTTCGCCGCGGCGCCGAGCGTGTCCTCGCCGCCGATCGCGATCAACCCGTCGAGCGAGTGGGCGGCCAGGCCCGACCGGATGCGCTCGACGCCGTCGTCGCGCTTGAACGGGTTCGTCCGCGACGAGCCGAGGATCGTGCCGCCGCGCGGCAGGATCCCGCGCACGTCGTCCAGCGTCAACGGGTGCGCGTCGTTCTCGATCGGCCCCCGCCAGCCGTCGCGGAAGCCGATGACACCGTCCCCGTAGGAGACGGCACGACGGACGACGGCGCGGATGACGCCGTTGAGGCCGGGGCAGTCGCCGCCACCGGTGAGGACTCCAACTCGCATGTCTCAGGTTGTAGCGGAAAGCTCTCGCTCGATGAGCGAGCGCAGCATCGGCGCGGCGGGGGCGACGGCGTCCGCGTCGCTCAGATCTCCCGACGCGTACGGACCGGTCGCGACCGCGATGACCCGCACGCCGTCGGCCCGCGCGCACGCGATGTCGCGCGGCGTGTCCCCGATCACGATCGTCCGCTCGCGCGCGTGCCCGCCGGCCCGCTCCCGCGCGATCGCGGGCAGCGCCGCGCGGTCCTCGTCGTCGGAGCCGAAGCCGCCCTGGCCGGCCGGGAAGTAGCCCCCGATGCCGGCCGCGCGCAGCTTCAGGCGGGCGATCGGCTCGAGGTTGCCGGTGACCAGCGAGAGGAGGACGTCGTCGCGCGCCGCCAGCCAGTCGAGCACGTCGACCACGCCCGGGACGAGCCGCTCGGAGAGGTCTTCGGGCACCAGTCGCGCGTACGCCGCGGTGGCCAGCGCGCGCAGCTCGCGCAGGCCGTCGTCGATGTCCCGGGCGGGGATCCCGCGGGCCACGAGCGTGGAGCGCGCTATGTCCATGTCCGTGCGGCCGGCGTAGTCCACCCGCGGGCCGTCGTCGGGCCCGCCGATGCCGAACAGCTCGCCCATCGCCTCGTACAGGGCGGCGGCGTGCTCGCGCGACGCGCGCTGCAGCAGCGTCCCGTCGATGTCCCAGAGCAGCAGCAGCGGCGCGGCCACGGCCGTCACCGCAGGAAGTCGGTCTCGGCGGTGAGCCGGCGCGCGAACGCGGCGATCAGCGCGATGCACGCCTCGACGTCGCCGAGCTGTACGAGCTCGACCGGAGAGTGCATGTAGCGCAGCGGGATCGACACGAGCCCGACGGGGACGCCCGCGCGCGACAGGTGGATGGCGTCGGCGTCGGTGAACGTCCCGCGGCCCATGTGCGACTCGACGGTGAACGCGACGTCCTCCGCCTCCGCCGTCTCGTGCAGCAGCTCGAAGACGCGCGGGTGCAGGACAGGACCGCGGCCGATCGCGGCCCCGCTGCCGAGCTCGTGCTTGCCGTTCTCCTTGACGGAGATGCCCGGTGCGTCGGTGGCGTGCGTGACGTCGACGACGACCGCCACCTGCGGCTGCAGCGAGTACGCGGTCGTCGTCGCGCCCCCGAACGTGGTCTCCTCCTGGGCCACCGCCACCGCCGCCACGTCGCCGGCGGCGCCGTCGGCCTCCGCCACGCGGCGCGCCACCTCGAGCGCGATGTAGCACCCGAGCCGGTTGTCGAGCGAGCGCGAGACCACGCGGCCGTTGGGCAGCTCGACCGGCTCGGCCGCGACCACCGCCACGTCGCCGACGCGCACGAGCCCCCGCGCCTCGTCGCCGTCGCCGGCGCCGACGTCGATGTGCAGGTCGGTGAGCTTCGGCGCCTTCTCGCGCTCGTCGGGCTTGAGCAGGTGGATCGGCTTCTTCCCGACGACGCCCGGGATGGGGCCGTCCTTCGTCTGCACCTCGACGCGCTGGCCGACGAGGACGATCGGGTCCCAGCCGCCGACGTTCGTGAACCACAGCATTCCCTCGTCGTCGACGTGGGTGACGACGAGGCCGATCTCGTCGATGTGGCCGACGACGGCGAGCAGCGGCCCTTCGCCCTTGCCGTCGACGACGGCGACGCTCGAGCCGGCCACGTCCCCCGAGACGCGCGAGGTGAACTCGCGCGCGGCGGCGCGCCACACCTCGGCGGCGGCGCGCTCGTAGCCGGAGGGCCCCGGCGTGGTCAGCAGATCGCGGAGCAGCGGGGGGATCGACATGCGGTCGAAGACTAGAGCCCGCCGCTGGACGAGTCCGAGGCGGTTCTCGGGTTATCCGTACCGCACGGGCGATCCGGAAGTGAGACGATCGGGGCTCCGATGATCCGTGTCCTCGTCATCGACGACCACCCCGTGGTGCGCGCCGGGCTCGAGGCGGTGGTCCGCTCGGAGCCCGGGTTGATCGCGGTCGGGAGCGCCGCGCGGCCGCGGGACGCGATCGAGCTGATCCGCCGCACGCGGCCCGACGTGGCGCTCGTCGACGCTCGCCTGGGCGAATACGACGGCATCGCCCTGGTGCGCTCGATCCTGCGCGAGCCCGCCCCGCCGGCCGTGCTCGTCGTGTCCGGGAACGTCGACTCGGGGCTCGAGCGGGTCGCCGTCGAGGCGGGCGCGCACGGGGCGGTCGACAAGGGCACCGCCCTCCCCGAGCTGTTCGACGCGATCCGCCTCGCCGCGCGGGGCGCCGCGCCCGACGGGTCGACCCCCCCGGGCAACGCGGCGGCCGCCGCGGGCGACGTCAGCCCTGACGGAGCTGCCTGAGCACGAACGGCAGGATCCCGCCGTGGCGGAAGTACAGCGCCTCCTTCGGCGTGTCGATCCGCACCCGCGCCCGGAACTCGACGTCGCCCGCCTTCACCGTGACCTCGCGCGGCGGCGCCTCGCCGGCGTTCAGCGGCTCGGAGATGCCGAGGATCTCGAACTCCTCCTCGCCGCTGAGCCCGAGCGACTCGGCGCTCTCGCCGTCCTGGTACTGGAGCGGCAACACGCCCATGCCGACGAGGTTGGAGCGGTGGATGCGCTCGAACGACTCGGCGATCACGGCCCGCACGCCGAGGAGCTT
>JANJUA010000208.1 GCA_024710825.1 Solirubrobacteraceae bacterium | reverse complement strand
CCACTCGTGGTAGATGCTCGGGCCCTCGAGCGGCTGGATGAGCTCGAAGTCGATCGTCCCGGCGTGGGTCTCGGCGATGATCATCGAGTACTCCACCGGCTCGCCGCGCAGGACGGTGTGATGGTGACGTGGCGCCGTCAGCTCGTAGACGTTCCACGGCCCCCAGCCCATGGTCTGGTGGTAGACCTCGAGCGACCTGCGGATGTCCTTGACGACGACCCCGATCTGGGTGATCGCGAGGCCGTCGGTGTTGATCTGCGACATGGCGCTTCCCTTCTGGCTTCGTGGTTCAGCCGAGCGTGGCGACGCCGTAGCGGGCCTCGACCGGCCAGAGATCGATGACGACGCCCTGCTCGACGACGTGGTAGGCGTCGTGCAGGTTGGCCGCGGTCGGCGCGTAGCCGGTGTGCAGCTCGACGCGGTCGCCGACGCGCAACCGCGATGCCGCGGGCACCCGCACCCCGGTGTGCTCCTCGTTGACGAACAGCACCTCGGCGTCGTGGCCGGCGAGGCGCGGCGCCTGCGTGCCGACGGCCTTCTGCCCGGCGTCGAGCACGATCGTGTCGCCCTGGCGGCTGATGACCGTCGACAGGACGGTGAGGGCGATGTCGAAACCGGGCACGAGCCGCTCGTGGAACGTGTCCATGACGCAGTAGGAGCCGGCCTGGATCTCCGTGAGGCGCGGATTGGCGCCGGTCAGGTGGTAGGTGCCGGTCCCGCCGGCCGAGACGATCTCGCACGCGATCCCGGCATCGGCCATCGCGTCGACGGCGGCGAGCAAGCGCTCCATCGCGGCGCCCGCCTCGAGCACCCGCCGCTCGGCGTCGGGCTCCAGCATGCAGTGCCCCTCGTAGCCGGAGACGCCGCGCAGGACGAGGCCTTCGGTCGCCGCCGCGACCTCCGCGACGTGTCGGGCCTGCGCCGGCGACCGCACGCCGCAGCGCCCCATGCCGGTGTCGACGTCGACCAGGACGCCGATGCCGGTCCCCGCGGCGCGGGCGGCCGCGCCGAGATCGGCGACGTTGACGGTGTCGTCGACGAGCGCCATGACCTCGTGCGTACCGGCGAGCTCCGCCAGCGCCCGCACCGGGCCCGGATCGACCACCTCGTTGGCGACGAGGAGGCTGTCGACGCCGCCACGCGCCATCGCGATCGCCTCCCAGACCGTCGCGGTCGTGACGCCGATGGCGCCGGCCTCGACCTGCATGCGGGCGAGGTGCGCGCTCTTGTGCACCTTGACGTGCGGGCGCAGGCCGACCGGCAGCTCCGCCACGCGCGCCGCCATGCGCTCGACGTTGGAGCGGGCGATGCCGACGTCGAGCAGGAGGGCGGGGGTGGTCAGCTCGTCGCGCGCCCGGCCGACGACGACGGCGCGGGCGGCCTCGACGAGCGCGCTCTGGTCACTTGCGGGGGGCATCATGCCGGGCGGCTCCTGTCGGGACGTCGATCGTTGCCACGGCGTACGGGCCGAGGTCGAGCGCGAGCGAGCCGCCCGCGACCGCGGCCCGCTCGCCACCGCGCCGGAAGGACTCGGGATCGGCCGCCGCCAGGGCCGCCGTCGTGCCGTCGAGCACGCGTACGCTCACGAGGCCGTCGGGGAGGCCGGTGACCCGCGCCGGCGAGGACGCGGCGGTGAGGTTCGCGGCCAGCACGCGCACGCCGTCGGGGCTCCGCAGCGCGAGGCCGGCCAGATGCAGCTCGTCGCCGGACCGCACGCACAGCACATCGTGGCCGCGGCGTCCGGCGAGGTCGGCCAGCACGTGGTAGACGGGGAAGGCCATCCCCGGCGCGGAGGGGAATCGCTCCGGCGACGGGCAGCCCTCCTCGCGCTCCAGGAGCCCACGCCAGCCGATCGGCTCGAAGTACGTGGCCGAGTCGACTCCGGCCTCGGCCAGCCGGGCGAGCGTGCCGACCGTCCAGGCGGCGGCGAAGAGCGACGCCTGGCGCGGGTCGACGGGGGCGGGCAGCTCGCCCGCCGCCGGCTCGTCCTCCTCTCGCGTGGCGACCGCGTTGAATCGCGGCTTGAGCGTGATTGGCGTCACCGCGAGCAGGCGGTCGCCGCAGAACGATCGGGCGGTGCGGACGGTGTCCGCCAGCGCGGCGGGAGTCTCCATGATCGAGCGCTCGTCGGAGGCATGGACCTGCGGGTTGGCCGACCAGGCCACGACGTCCAGCGAGGAGGTGTCCGGACGCGTCCGGTTCAGCTCGCAGAACGCCATGTCCGTGCCGCCGCCGATCGGCGTGCCCGCCGGCGAGAGCCGGTCGCGGACGAGCGCGACCAGCGCGCCGGGCGTCGTCTCCCGCGGACCGGCCGAAGCGGCGTCCGCGGCGAACACGAGGATCCGCGCGGGGCGCACGTCGCCCAGCTCCTCGGCGACCCCGGTCAACGCGTCGGCGTCCGCCTCGATCAGGTAGATCGCCAGCTCCACGTCGCAGCCGAGCGCGGCGCAGGCGTCGAGCACGCGGCGCAGGGCGGCGCGATGGCCGGGCTCGGCCAGCCGAACGTCGGCGCGCAGGTGGGCGGGCGCGAGCGCGCGCAGCAGCCCGAGCTGCCGCAGGCTCGGCCGGCCGTCGTGGGTCGGCGACCCGAGCCCGATCGAGCCCAGCTTCGC
>JANJUA010000143.1 GCA_024710825.1 Solirubrobacteraceae bacterium | reverse complement strand
ACGTCGTGCGTGGAGTTCCGTCGTGTGGTCGTCCGATCTCGGGGGGCGGGGGTGGCGTGGGGGGTTGGCGGTGTTGTCGGGTGGCCGGGGTGGCGTGGGGCGTTGTCGGTGAGGTCGGGTGGCCGGGCGGGCGTGGGGCGTTGGCGGTGAGGTCGGGTGGCCGGGGAGGCGTGGGGCGCTGCCGGCGAGGCCGGGCGGCCGGAGCGGCGCAGGGCGGTGACGATCGCCGCCGCTGCTAGGCGGCGTGCAGGAGCTCGGCCGCGCGCTCGCACGCCGCGAGCGTCGGCACCAGCGCCGCGCGCACGTGGCCCTCGCCGCCGGCGCCCAGGTAGGAGCCCGGGGTGAGCACGACGCCGCGCTCCAGCCAGCGCGCGCAGATGGCCTCGTCGTCGCCGTCCGGCACGCGCAGCCACAGGAAGAACGAGCCCGGGCCGCCTACCGGCTCCAGCCCCGCCGCCCGCAGCGCCGGCAGCAGCACGTCGCGCTTGGCCGCGTAGCGCGCGCGGGTCTCCACGACGTGCGCGTCGTCGTCCCACGCCGCGATCGACGCGCGCTGGACGAAGTGCTGCGGCGCGGTCCCCACGGTGGGGCGGTGGCGCTTGAGCGCCCCGATCAGCTCCGCGTCGCCGGCGACGAACCCCGACCGGTAGCCCGGCATCGACGAGCGCTTCGACAGCGAGTGAAACGAGGCGACGAGCCGCCGGTCGCGCAGCTGGAGCGCCGACGCCGGCGCGGCGCCCTCGAACCACAGCTCGACGTACGCCTCGTCGCAGGCGAGCACGACGTCATGGCGCCGGCACCGCCGGGCGGCCTCCTCCAGCCAGGCCAGCGGCGCCACCGCGCCCGACGGGTTGCCGGGCGACGTGACCCACAGCACCGCGAGGCGCTCCCACGGGGCGGCGTCCAGATCCGGCAGCCAGCCGTCGGAGGCGCGCGACGGCAGCGCGGCGACCTCCAGGCCCGCGACCTCCGCGCTGCGCGCGGGCACCGGGTAGCCCGGGGTGGCGACGGCGATCGCGTCGCCCGGGCGCCCGACGACCTGCGCGAGCCCGTAGATCGCCTCCTTGGAGCCGAGCGTCGGCACGACCTCCGTGTCGGGATCGACGACGGCGCCGAAGCGGCGGCCGACCCAGCCCGCGATCGCCGCACGCAGCTCAGGCAGCCCGACCGCGGCGGGGTAGGTCGAGACCGGCTCGTCGCGCACCGCGGCCACGAGCGCCTCGCGGATGAACGTCGGCGTCTCCTCGCGGGGCTCGCCGACACCCAGGTCGATCAACGACACGCCCGTCGCCGCCACCCGCGCCTTCGCCTCCGCCAGCCGGACGAACGGGTACGTCCCCTGGCGGGCGAGCGCCGGGTTCAGCCGCACGCGGGCCGCCCTGGGATGGCGCGCGGGGGCGCGAGCTCCGCCGCCGGCTGTGCGCGGGCCGCTCGCCGGAGTGCGAGCTCCGCCGGCTGTGCGCGGGCCGCGCGCGGCGCCGCCATCAGCCGCACGCCACTCGCTCCAGCACGGCGTACGAGCGCGCGAGCGCCGAGATCTCGACCTGCTCGTCCACGGCGTGCGCGAACGCCGGATCGCCGGGGCCGAAGTTGACCGCGTCGACTCCCGCCAGCCCCAGCTCGGCCACCGGGGTCCACGCCTGCTTGGGCTCGACCGGCCCGGCGCCCGCCGCCGACAGCGCGGCCACCCACCGGTTGTCGGGCGAGGGGACCGGCCCCGACGGCGCGTTGCCGACGATCTCGACGTCGCCGCCGTAGGGCTCGCACCAGCCGCGCAGCCGCGCCTCGGCGTCCTCGGGCGAGCGCCCCGGTGGGTAGCGGTAGTTGACGTGCGCGACGGCCCGGTCCGGCACGACGTTCTGCGCGATCCCGCCCGCGATCCGCGTCACCGACACGACCTCCGTGTAGCGCAGCCCGTGGACGGAGTGGACCTCGTCCTGAACCCGGCCGAGTGCGCTCACGCCCTCCGCCGCCCGATGGATCGCGTTGTCGGCCAGCCAGGGGCGGGCTGAGTGGCCGGCCCGGCCGCGGAACGTCCACGTCGCGTTGACGTTGCCCAGGCACCCGAGCTGCAGCGCGTTGCCCGTCGGCTCCATCACCACCGCCAGCTCCGCCCCGCGCAGCGCGGGCGAGCGAGCGAGCAGCGGCGTCAGCGCGCTGTCGCTCGGCGGCAGCTCCTCGCGCCCGAAGAAGACGTAGCCGACGTCCGACGCCGCGGCCCGCAGCGCCAGCTCGACCATCACCGCCAGCGCGCCCTTCATGTCGCTGGCGCCGAGCCCGTGCACGCGGCCGCCCTCGATCCGCCCGGGCCGGTTTCCCTGCGCGGGCACCGTGTCGAAGTGCCCGGCGAGCAGCAGTCGCGGCCGCGACGCGCCCGCCACGACGCACGTGTCGCCCGCGTCGTGGGCCGGTACGCCCGCGCCGCGCAGCACGTCGAGGACGTGCGCCGCGATCGCCGCCTCGTCGCGCGACTCGGAGGCGATGTCGACCAGCTCCAGCGTGCGTCGGGCGAGGGCGTCGGCGTTCGCGGGCACGGGTCGAGAGCGTAGATGGTCGGGCCGCCCGACCGAGGGCCAGCGGCCCCCGCCGGGCCGGCGCCGCCGGGGGACCTAGACTGAGAGGCGATGCACAGGAGCCGAGACGGCAGGAGCGCGGAGACGAGGGAGGACGGCCGGAGCGATCCGCGCGCGGTCAAGCGCGCCCTGATGATCGCCGTGACGCAGGAGGGCGACGACCTCTCCGAGCTCGCCGAGCTGCTGCGAACCTCGGGCGTCGCCGGCGTTGGCCAGTCCGTCCAGCATCGCGACAAGTCGCACCCGCACCTCGACCTGGGGCCGGGCAAGGTCGAAGAGCTCAAGGCCGAGATCGCGGCGCTCGACGCGAACGTCG
>JANJUA010000180.1 GCA_024710825.1 Solirubrobacteraceae bacterium | reverse complement strand
CCGATCGCCCGCTTCGCGCTGCGGCGCCTCGTCGGCCACCTCGTCGTCGACGCCACCCCGCGCCGCCTCGGCCGCGCGCTGCGCCGCATCCGCGCCACGGGCCACGGCGACGTGCGCGTCAACGTGAACCTGCTCGGCGAGGCGATCCTGGGCCGGCGCGAGGCCGCCCGCTGCCTGGAGGGCACGCGCAGGCTGCTCGCGCGCCCCGACGTCGACCACGTCTCGATCAAGGTCTCCTCGACCGTCGCGCCGCACGGTCCGTGGGGCTTCGACACCGCCGTCGCGGACGCCGTCGCGGCGCTCCTGCCCCTCTACCGCCGCGCGGCGGCCGAGCGCAAGTTCATCAACCTCGACATGGAGGAGTACCGCGACCTCGACCTGACGCTCGCCGTCTTCACCACGCTGCTCGAGCGCGAGGAGCTGCGCGGGCTCACCGCCGGCATCGTGCTGCAGGCCTACCTGCCCGACGCGCTGGGCGCGATGCGGCGCCTGCAGTCCTGGGCCGCCGCCCGCGTCGCGGCGGGCGGCGCGCCGGTGCGCGTGCGCGTCGTCAAGGGCGCGAACCTGCCGATGGAGCGCGTGGACGCCGAGCTGCACGGCTGGCCGCTCGCCACCTGGCGCTCCAAGATCGAGTCCGACGCCTCCTACAAGGCGATCCTCGACTACGCGCTGCGCCCCGAGCGCACCCGCGCCGTCCGCGTCGGCATCGCGGGGCACAACCTCTTCGACGTCGCGCTCGCCTGGCTGCTGGCGCAGGAGCGCGGGGTGACCGACGGGATCGGCTTCGAGATGCTGCTCGGCATGGCGACGGCGCAGGCCGCCGTGGTGCGGCGCGATGTCGGCTCGATCCTCCTCTACACGCCCGTGGTCGACCCGGCCGAGCTCGACGTCGCGATCGCCTACCTGATCCGGCGGCTCGACGAGGGAGCGTCGGAGGAGAACTTCCTGTCGGCGATGTTCGACCTCGACACCCGGCGCGACCTGTTCGAGCGCGAGCGCCGGCGCTTTCTCGACTCCCTGGCGATCGTCCCCACCGAGCCGCCGGCGCCGAACCGCACCCAGGACCGCACGCGCCCTCAGCCCTCCGCGCCGGGCCGCGGCTTCGTCAACACCCCTGACACCGACCCGAGCCTGGCCGCCAACCGCACGTGGGCCGCCGGGATCCTCGCCCGCATGCCCGCCTCGAGGCTCGGCGAGGAGACGGTCGCCCGGCACACGCTGTCGACGGCCGAGGCGCTCGACGCGACGATCGCGCGCGGCATCGCCGCGGGCGCCGCCTGGCGCGAGCTCGGCGCCGAGGGCCGCGCCGAGCTCCTGCACCGCGCGGGCGATGCGCTGCAGTCGCGCCGCGCCGACCTTCTCGAGGTGATGGGCTCGGAGGCCGGCAAGGTGCTCGAGCAGGGCGACCCGGAGGTCAGCGAGGCGGTCGACTTCGCGCACTACTACGCCGAGTCGGCCCGCAAGCTGGAGACCGTCGACGGGGCCCGCTTCACCCCGGTCGGGCTCACGGTGGTGACGCCGCCGTGGAACTTCCCGGTGGCGATCCCGGCCGGTTCGACGCTCGCCGCGCTGGCCGCCGGCGCCCCCACGATCGTCAAGCCCGCCGCGCAGGCCCGGCGCTGCGGCGCCGTGATGGTCGAGGCGCTGTGGGAGGCGGGCGTGCCACGCGACGTCGTCCAGTACGTGCAGGTCGGCGAGCGCGACCTCGGACGCCGGCTCGTCTCCCACCCCGACGTCGAGCGCGTCGTCCTCACCGGCGGCTACGAGACCGCCGAGCTGTTTCGCTCGTTCCGGGTCGACCTGCCGCTGCTGGCGGAGACCAGCGGCAAGAACGCGATCGTCGTCACCCCGAGCGCCGACCTCGACCTCGCCGCGACCGACGTCGCCGCCTCCGCCTTCGGCCACGCCGGCCAGAAGTGCTCCGCCGCGTCGCTCGTCGTGCTCGTCGGCTCGGTCGCCACCAGCGAGCGCTTCCGCCGTCAGCTCGTCGACGCCGTCGCCTCCTTCGCGGTCGGCCTCCCCTCCGACGGCGCCAGCCGCATGGGACCGCTCATCGCCCCGGCCGAGGGCAAGCTGCTGCGCGCGCTGACCACGCTCGGCGACGGCGAGTCCTGGCTGCTCGAGCCCCGCCGGCTCGACGAGGCCGGCGCCTGCTGGACGCCCGGCATCCGCGACGGCGTCCGCCGCGGCTCCGAGTTCCACCGCACCGAGTGCTTCGGCCCGGTGCTGGGCATCATGCGCGCCACCACCCTCGACGAGGCGATCGACCTCGTCAACGACGTCGACTACGGGCTGACCTCCGGCCTGCACTCGCTGGACGGCGACGAGATCGCCCGCTGGCTGGAGCGCGTCGAGGCGGGCAACGCCTACGTCAACCGCCCCACCACCGGCGCCATCGTGGGGCGCCAGCCCTTCGGGGGATGGAAGAGGTCGGCGGTCGGCCCCGGCGCCAAGGCCGGCGGCCCGAGCTACCTGTTCGCGCTCGGGTCCTGGACCGATCGCCCGCCCGGGGCCGGCGGTCGACTCGACCGACCGGCGACGGAGGCGGTGCGGACGGCGCGCGCCGCCGGCCTCTCGCCCGCCGACGTCGACTGGCTCGCGGCGGCACTCGCGACCGACGTCGCCGCCTGGGCGGACGAGCTCGGCGTGGCCCGCGACGTCACCGGCCTCGAGTACGAGCAGAACATCCTGCGCCACCGGCCCGTCCCAGTGACCGTCCGCTTCGCGGGCCAGCGGCCGGCCGACCTGATCCGGGTGGTCGCGGCCGGCGTCCGCGCCGGCTCGCGCGTCACCGTCTCCGCCGCGCAGCCGCTCCCGGACGCGCTCCGGCGCCACCTCGCGGCGGTCGGGGTCAGCTGGCGCGAGGAGGACGCCGAGGCGTGGGCGGCACGAGCCGCGACGCTCGAGGGCCGCGTCCGCCTCGTCGGCGGACCGGACGAGGCGCGGGCGCTCGCCGAGGCGACCGACGGCTCGCCGGCCGTCGCGATCTACGCCGGCGACGTCGTCTCGGCCGGCCGCGTGGAGCTGCTGCCGTTCCTACGCGAGCAGGCGGTGTCGATCCGCGCGCACCGCTTCGGCCGGCCCCGGCGCTACGACGTGCCCGCCTGAGC
>JANJUA010000168.1 GCA_024710825.1 Solirubrobacteraceae bacterium | reverse complement strand
CGCGCGCGCTCCCAGTCGGGCTCCTCCGGCCGCGCTCGGGCGCCCGTGTCCGCCGCCGCCGGGCTGGCGTACGGCGAGGCGTCGCGCCGGCGCAGGCGGGCGGCGACGCCGGCCGGCAGGACGTCGCGCATCAGCGCCAGGCGCAGCGGCAGCCGCGTGGCGGGGGCGGCGGCGGGGGCGCGCGCCATCGCCGCCGGCCCGAGTGAGCGCAGGGCGAAGCCGCGCGTGAGGATGTAGCCGGCCAGCAGCTCGTCGGCGCCCTGCCCGTCGAGCAGGACGGTGACGCCCGCCGCCCTGGCGGCCGCGAAGACCGACCACTGCGCGTACTGGTTGAGCTTGAGCACCGGCTCCTGCTGCGCGGCGACGAACGCGGGGAGGTCGGCGGCGAGCGTCTCGAGCGTCGGCTCGGCGGGGTGGTGCTCGGCGACGGCCGCCGCCTCGGCGACGGCCGCGGCGTAGCGCCACTCGTCGCGCTCGTAGCCGGGGAAGCGGGCGGTGAACGCGTGGCGGCGGTGGTCGCCGGCGAGCCGGGCGGCCAGGGCGACGATCGCGCTCGAGTCCACGCCGCCGCTCAGCGAGGTGCCGACGGCCACGTCGGAGCGCAGCCGAAGCCGGATCGAGTCGGCCAGCAGCTCGCGCAGCTCCTCCACGGCGTCCGGGTAGGCGTCGGGGACCGTCACGGGCCGGGGCGCCCAGTAGCGTTGGATGGCCGCGGCGCCGTCGCGCCAGCGCAGGACGTGGCCTCCGGGCAGCCGGCGCAGGTGCGCGAAGAACGTGCGGTCGACCGGCGGCATGGTGCCGTGGGCGACGAACGCGGCCATGGCGGCGTGGTCGGGCGCGCCCGCGCCGGGAACCGCCTCCTGCAGCGCCTGGACGTCGGAGGCGAACGTCAGCCGCCCGTCATGCTCGTGGTAGAGCAGCGGCTTCTCGCCGAACGGGTCGACGGCCAGCGTCAGCGAGCTGTCGCGCTCGTCGTACACGGCCAGCGCGAACATCGCGTTGACGCGGTCCAGCGCGCCCTCGCCCCACTCCCGCCAGGCGTGCAGCAGCACCTCGGTGTCGGACTCGGTGACGAACCGGTGGCCGAGGCCCTCGAGCTCGGCCCGGCGCTCGCGGTAGTCGTAGACCTCGCCGTTGAAGACCAGGTGCAGGGGGCCGAGGTGCATCGGCTGCATGGCGCGCTCGGCGAGGTCGATGATCGCCAGCCGGCGGAAGGCGAGGCCGCAGCCGTCGCCCTGCCAGGTGCCCTGGCCGTCCGGCCCGCGGGCGGCCATCGCCTGCGCCATGCGCTCGAGCACGCCGGGGTCGAGCGCCGTCGCGCCCACGAGGCCGCCGATGCCGCACATGGTGGGTGTCGAGGCTAGCCGTCGGGGTACCCCGAACGGCAACGAACGAGGGAGACGACGATGCGGTTCGGACTGACGATCCTGCGGATGCTCATCGGCGGGCTGTTCTTCGGGCACGGCGCCCAGAAGCTGTTCGGCGCGTTCGGCGGCCACGGCGTCGAGGCGACGGGCGAGGCGTTCGAGCAGATGGGGATGCGGCCGGGGAGGCGCAACGCGATCGCGGCGGGGGTGTCCGAGGCCGGCGGCGGCCTGCTGCTCGCGGCCGGCGCGGCGACGCCGCTGGCCGGCGCGGCGCTGACGGGCACGATGTCGACGGCGATGTGGAAGGTGCACCGCGAGAAGGGCGTGTGGAACACCGAGGGCGGCTACGAGTACAACCTCGTCCTCGTCGCGGCGATCTTCGCGATCGTGGCCGAGGGCCCGGGCGCGCTCGCCCTGCCGCCGCGCCGCGGCGGGCTCGGCTGGGCGTTCGCGCAGCTCGCGGCGGGAATGGGCGGCGCGGCGGTCGCGATGAAGCTGGCCGAGTCGCACCCGGAGGAGTCGGCGGCGCAGCCGCCGACCGCGCCCGGCGCCAACGGCGCGATGCCGGCCGACGCCCCCGCCGATGCCAGCGTGGCGTAGCGGCGGCTACGCCGCCTCGGCGGCGCGATCGCCGAGCGCCTCGGCGATCAGCTCGTAGGAGCGCACCCGCTCGGTGTGCCCGTGGGTCATGGTCGTGATCATGAGCTCGTCGGCGCCCGTGCGCTCCCGCAGCTCCTCGAGCCCGGTCCGCACGGTCTCCGGCGAGCCCACGACGTGCGAGCTCTGCCAGCCGTCGACGAAGCTGCGCTCCGCCTCGGTGTACTCGTGGGCGGCGGCCTCCTCCGGCGTGGGGAAGGTCCCCGGCCGGCCGCTGCGCAGGCGCAGGAACGACAGCCCGCCGGGACCGTGGAGCCATTGCGCCTCCTCGTCGGTCGGGGCGCAGATGGCCGCCACGCCGATCTTCGCGTAGGGCGCCTCGAGCGTCGTCGACGGGCGGAAGCTGCGCCGGTAGAGGTCGAGCGCGGCGAGCGTGTTGTTCGGCATGAAGTGGTGGGCGAAGGAGAACGGCAGCCCGAGCTGGCCGGCGAGCTGCGCGCTGAATCCGCTGGAGCCGAGCAGCCAGATCGCGGGCTTGTGGCCCGCGCCGGGGACCGCGGTGATGCGCGGGTAGCGGCCCTCGAAGAACGCGACCAGCTCGCCGAGCTGCTGCGGGAGGTCGTCCGCGGCCGGGTCCATCGAGCGGCGCAGCGCGGCGGCGGTGATCTGGTCGGTGCCGGGCGCGCGGCCGATGCCGAGGTCGATGCGGCCGGGGTGCAGCGCCTCGAGCATGCCGAACTGCTCGGCGACGACGAGCGGCTGGTGATTGGGCAGCATCACGCCGCCCGAGCCGACCCGGATCGTCTCGGTGACGCTCGCGATGTGCGCGATGAGCACCGGGGGCGACGAGCTCGCGATGCCCGGCATGTTGTGATGCTCGGCCACCCAGTGGCGGGTGTAGCCGAGGCGCTCGACGTGGCGGGCGAGGTCGAGCGAGTTGCGCAGCGCGTCCGCCGGCGTGGAGCCGGAGGAGACGGGTGCGAGGTCCAGGACGGAGAGCGGCGCGGGTCCGACGGAGGGCATCAGCCCAGTGTGGCAGGAGCCCGATCGCGGCCCGCGAGCGCGCGCTCGAGCACCTGCGCGAGCACGCGCTCCTCGGCCGCCCAGCTCAACTCGGGCCGGGCGGCGGCCACCGCCGCGCGCAGCTCGCCGGATCGCGCGCGCAGCTCGGCGATCCCCTTCGCCAGCGACGCCGGGTCCTCCGGGTCCACGGCGACGCCGAGCCCGTGCTCCTCGCAGAGCTCCCTGATCGCCTCCATCCGCGCCGGGTACAGCAGCGGCAGCCCGGCGGCGACCGCGTGGAAGAGCCCGTTGACGAGCTGCGCCGGGGAGTTCTCGGTCACCGGCACGTAGAGCAGCGCCGCCGCGTCGGCGGTGGCGATGAACGACCCGATCTGCTCCGGCGCCACGGAGCCGACGAACGAGACGCCCGCGGGCGGCTCGCCCTCGTAGCGGTCGCCGACGAACGCCACGTGCACGCCGTCGGGCAGGCGCTCCGGGACGACGGTCCCGGGCTTGCGCTGGGCGACCATGGCGAGCAGGAACGTGTCGTCGTCCACGCCCGCCGCGCTGCGCACGTCCCCGTCGGCCGCCGCGGCCAGGCTGTCGTCCTGCGCGTTGCGCAGCACGGCGAACGGCCGGCCGAAGCGCCGCTCGTACGCCCTGGCCATCGCCGCGCTCGTCGTCACCCGCGCGGTGGCGCGGCGGATGCAGAGCCGCTCGATCCACTCGCGGACCCTGTGCACCGCGCGCTCCTGCAGGCTCAGCCTCGTGCCGTCGTGCGGCAGCGCGACGTACAGGTCGTGCGCGTCGTAGACGTACGGCGTGCGGCGCAGCCACACCGCGAGCGCCTGCTCGTAGCCGTGCAGCCAGTACAGGTCGGCGCGCGGCAGCCGGCGAGCGGTGAGGACGTTGAAGACCGTCCAGCTGGCGAGGAAGTACAGGGGTCCCGCCACGCGCCCGAGCAGCCCCGCGATGCGCTCGACGCCGCCGCGGCCCACCGCCGGCGCGCTGCTCTCGTCGTCGGCCAGCGACTCCCCGACGCTGCGCAGGGTCACCACGTCGAAAGGGGCGCCTTCGACCGCGCGCTCGCTGCGCAGCGCCTCGACGACCGTCGACTCGTGGCCGAGGCGGGCCATGCTCGCGGCCTGCTTCAGCGTCCGCGAGTCGCGGTCCAGGCTGGCGGGCGTGAGCGAGACGACGCGGCTCATCCGGCGGCCCGCCGCTGCGCCCGGGCCATGGCGAAGCGCTTCAGCGGGCGGGCGATCGGCCCGGGGATCGACGCGAGCGCCTTCAGCCACACCGGCATGACGACCCGCATGACCACGGCCACGTACGCCCACGTCGCGCGGTCCTGGAGGCGGGCGGCGGCGAACGCGCGGTCGGGGCCGGCGCCGCCGCCTCCGGGCGCGACCGCCTCGACGTCGGCGACGAACCCGCGGTACGTCCAGCGCCCCCCGCGCACGACGTCCTCGAAGGCGGCGTCGGCGATCGCGGCGCGGCGGTCGTCGCGGCGCATCGTCTCGAGCACCTCGTCGAGGTTGGAGAAGTCGGGCTCGAGCGCCAGGTAGTGGCGGTCGGCCTCGAGCACGCCGTTGTAGTCGCCGCGCACGAGCACCTGGCAGGTGCGCGACACGCACGCCTCCAGGTGGCGCGGCGAGACGGCGTACAGCGCCAGCTCCCCGTCGCGGCCCGGGAAGCAGACGGCCTCGACCTCCTCGAAGGTGGCGTCGGGGTGCTCGAGCTCGTAGTCGTAGACCCGGGCGCGCAGCGAGCCGTCGCGGTCGAGGATCGACGCGCCGCCCTCCACGCCGATCGTGTACTTCGAGCGGGCCATGAAGCGCGACCAGTCGTCGCCGTAGAGGACGTCGCGGTCGTCGGTGGAGATGTCGACGCGCAGGCCGTGCCGCGGCCCGCGCTCGGCGAACAGCCGCGCGATCTCGGTCTTGAGCTGCCCGTGGCGGCCCAGCCACTTCGCGGCTTGCCAGGCGCGGTAGCCGACGTCGATGTCGCGGCCCTCCTCGCCGACCTCCTCGGCGATCCCCACCATCCGCGCCACCTCGTCGTCGTCGAGGTAGCCGGTCAGCGCCAGGTGGAAGCGCACGCGTCCGAGGTCCATGCGCCCGTAGACCTTCTCGTGCTCGGACGGCGGGACCGGCGTGAAGACGTGGTCGACGCCCAGCTCCTCCATCACGTCGGCGACGAGGTCGGAGCGCAGGAAGTCGTCCTGCGGCAGCGCGACCCGCACCCGGCCCAGCCCGCGCAGCGGCTCCGAGCGGCGGCGCAGCCAGGGCGCCCCGTCCGGCGTCCAGCGGTAGGTCGCCAGGTAGGAGGTGTGGAAGACGACGAGGTCCCACGGGACGCGACGGACCCAGGCCGGGACGCGGCGGCGCACGGCGAGGTTGAGGTACGCGGTGCGGCCGGTCGAGTACCGGTCGAAGCTGTAGAGGTGGTCGCGGATCGTGGCGCGCAGCGGGTGCTGGCGCAGCACGTACACGACGAGGACGTTCGGTCCGCGCATGGACGGCCGCACGGTAGCGGTGCCCCTATCCTCCTCGCGGTGAATCGCGCCCAGCTCATCGCGTCCAAGGTCCTGCGCTTCGGGATCGTGCCCCGGGCCAAGAAGGCCGCCGGGCGCCGCTACATGGAGGCGCGCGTCCGTCGCACCCCGCCGGAGTCGCTGCCGGAGATCCAGGGGCTCGCCGAGGACGTCAACCTCGTCGACGCCTACTGGACCGGCCACCTCGTCAACGACGCGCCGTTCCTCACCGCCCGCCAGTCCGCCCGCTACCTCGAGTGGCGCTTCCGCGAGTACCCCCTGTTCCGCGAGCTGTCCGGGCTCTACGGGAGCCATGACGGCGAGGCGGTGCTCGACTACGGCTGCGGGCCGGGCAACGACCTCACCGGCTTCGCGATCCACACGGGCGCCCGGCGGATCGTCGGCGTCGACGTCTCGACCAGCGCGCTGAACCTGGCCCGGCACCGCCTGGGCCTGCACGGCGTCGGGCCCGATCGCGCGGAGCTCGTCCGGCTCACCGACGGCGCCACCGAGCTGCCGTTCGAGGACGGCTCCTTCGACTTCGTCTCCAGCCAGGGCGTCCTGCACCACACGAGCGACCCGGTGGCGATCCTGCGCGAGCTGCACCGCGTCCTGCGCCCGGGGGGAACGGGCTCGATCATGGTCTACAACCGCGACTCGGTCTGGTTCCACCTGTACGTGGCCTGGGAGCTGCTTCTCCGCGACGGCCGCTGGCCCGGCCAGACCGCCGCCGAGGCGTTCCGCCGCAGCACCGACGGCGAGGACTGCCCGATCGCCGACTGCTACCGGGGCGAGGAGTTCGTCGCCCTGCTGGAGCGGGCCGGCTTCGAGGGCCGCTACCTGGGGGGCTACCTGTCGCAGTGGGAGCTGCGGGCGATGCAGGAGTCCTGGGGCTTCGCGATCGCCGACGAGCGCCTGCCGGCCGAGCACCGCGACTTCCTCCGCGCCCTCCGTTACGACTACCAGCACCGCCCGATGATCGGAGACCTCCACGCGGGCATCGGCGGCACCTACAGAATCCGGAAGGCGGACTGAGCACCATGGACATCCGCGGCAAGAAGCTCGTCGTGATCGGCGGCGCCGGCCTGATCGGGTCGCACACCGTGGACGCCCTCGTCCGAGAGGACGTCGGCGAGATCGTGATCTACGACAACTTCGTGCGCGGCACGTCGGAGAACCTCGCGGGCGCGCTGGGCGACGACCGCGTCTCGGTGTTCGAGATCGGCGGCGACGTCACGCAGACCGACATCCTCCACGCAGCGCTGAAGGGCGCCGACGGGGTCTTCCACTTCGCCGCGCTGTGGCTGCTGCAGTGCCACGAGTACCCGCGCAGCGCCTTCGACGTGAACATCCGCGGCACGTTCAACGTGCTCGAGGCGTGCGTCGCGCAGGGCGTGCAGCGCCTCGTCTACTCCTCCAGCGCGTCGGTCTACGGCGACGCCGTCGAGGAGCCCATGACCGAGGAGCACCCGTTCAACAACCGCAACTTCTACGGCGCCACGAAGATCGCCGGGGAGGCGATGGCGCGGGCGTACAACGAGCGCTACGGGCTCGACTACGTCGGCCTGCGCTACATGAACGTGTACGGCGCCCGGCAGGACTACCGCGGCGCGTACATCGCGGTGATCATGAAGATGCTCGACGCGATCGACCGCGGCGAGCCGGTGACGCTCTACGGCGACGGCTCGCAGGCCTACGACTTCGTCTACGTCACCGACTGCGCGGCGGCGAACGTCTGCGCGATGAAGGCCGACGCGACCGACGCCTTCTACAACGTCGGCACCGGCACGCGGACGTCGCTGAAGGAGCTGGCGGAGCTCGTGCTCGACATCACCGGCTCGGACGTCGGCATCCGCTACGAGCCGCAGGGGCTGACGTTCGTCAAGAACCGCATCGGCGACCCGACGGCCGCCACGCGCGACATCGGCTACACCTCGAGCGTCGACCTGGAGGCGGGCCTGCGGGAGCTCGTCGCCTGGCGCCGGGCGCATCTCGACGAGGTCGCCGAGCGTCGCGACGCCGCGGCGGGCGAGCAGCGGCGCGCCGCGTCGCTCGAGCAGCCCGTGGTCGCGGAGTAGTGAGGCTCCCCGGCAGCCCGCTCGCGCGGCTGCGCGCCGCGAGCACCCGCCTCCGTGAGCGCGGGGATGCCGTGGCCTGCCCGATCTGCGACGGCCGCTTCGCCCGCTTCCTGCCCTACGGCGGTCGCGAGGGCGCGCTGTGCCCCGGCTGCGGCTCGGCCGAGCGCCACCGGCTGCTGTGGCTGTGGCTGACCGAGGAGGACCGGCTCGGCGGGCGGATGCTGGCCTTCGGCCCCGACGACGCGACCGAGGCGCGGCTGCGCACCCGCCCCGGCCTGCGCTACCTCAGCGCGGACATCGACGGCAGCCAGGCGATGACCGCCGCGGACATCACGCGGCTGCCGTTCGCCGACGGCGCCTTCGACAGCGTGCTGTGCTCGCACGTGCTCGAGCACGTCGAGGACGAGCGCGCCGCGCTGGCGGAGATCGACCGCGTCCTGCGCCCCGGGGGGTGGGCGGCGATCATGCTCCCCGTCGACCGCACGGTGCCCGAGACGCTGGAGGATCCCAGCGCCGTGACGCGCGAGCAGCGCCAGGCCCGCTTCGGGCACTCCGACCACGTGCGCCTCTACGGGGCGGACACCGCGGCGCGCGTGGGGGCGAGCGAGGTCGTCGACGTGCTCGCGCGGGTCGGCGCCGAGAGCGCGCGGCGCCACGGGCTGCGCCGCGAGGACCGCTTCGGGCCCGACGAGATCTACCTGCGGACGCGATGACGCGGCTGGCCGAGCGGGCGCTGTGGGCCGTGGTCGGCGCGTTCTTCGCCGCCGCGCTGTTCGTCGCCGCAACCGTCCCCTATCACCACACCGACGGGCTGCTGTTCGGCCGCTGGTCGCGGCTGATCGCCGACAGCGGCTCGCTGTCGGTGCACGCCGTCGGCCCCGCGGACCTTCAGCGGCCGCTGTTCTACGTCCTCCAGGGCGGCATGTGGAACGTCTTCGGCTTCTCCGAGCGCTCCGGGCGGCTGCTGTCGCTGCTGTTCGCCGTCCTGCTGGCCGCGATGCTCTACCTGCTGGCCAGGCGCGTGCTCGGGACCGCGCGCGCCGGGCTCATCGCCGTCGTCGTCCTGATCGCCGTCCCCGACTTCGCCCGCGACGCCTTCGCCGGGCAGACCGACGTGCCCACCGCCGGCCTGCTCGCGGCCTGCGGCGTGGTCCTGTGGTCGCTGCCGGCCGGCGGTCGCCGTGCGGCGCTGCTGATCCTGTGCGCGGCGGCCGCGACGCTGGCCAAGCCGTCGGCGCTGCCCGCGATCCTCGGGCTCGGCCTCGCCGACCTCGTCGGGTCGCGCGAGGTGCTCGTGCGGCGCTTCGCCTGGGGCGGGGTGCCGCTCGGGATCGGCGGCCTGCTCGGCATCGCCTACGAGTACGCCGTCGCCAGCGCGCGCGGGATGACCCTGCCCGAGCTGCTCGGGGGCACCGGCCCTGACCCCGACGAGGAGCAGCTCCAGGCCGCCGTGGACTTCTTCGCCGCCGTCAACGAGCAGGTGCGGGCGAGCGTCGTGCTCGGCGGGGAGTGGCTCGGCCCGTATCTCGTGGTGCCGCTGTTCTTCACGCTCGTCTACGTCCCGCTGCGGGCGGCGGGGCTGGGCCAGCGCCGCTGCGTCGACGTCGCCGCGCCGGTGGCGGCGGTCCTCTCGTTCGTCCTGCCGCTGATCGCCGAGTCGCAGTCGACGCTCGAGATCGGGCCGTGGAACACGTCGCGGCCGGCGGCGCTCGTCGCCTCGCTGGGCTTCCTCGCGCTGCTGGCGCTCGGCCGTGACTGCCCCGAGGAGCGCGCGCTGTCGCCCCTGTGGGCGCGGCGGCTGGCCGTCTGGCTGGCGCTGCCGCTCGCCGCGTGGATCGTGCTGTCGCCGTCGAACACGCGCTACCTGGCGCCCGCGTGGCCGGCCCTGCTCGTGCTCGTCGGGGCGTCGCTGGCGATGGCGGTGGCCGGCGCCGAGCAGCGGCGCCCGCGGCTGCTGCTCGCCCCGGCGCTGCTCGCGGTCCTCGCCGTGGTGGCGCTCGCCGACTTCCGCAACCTCGACGCGCTCGGCAGCCATCCCGACGGCTCGATCAACGCCTTCCGGGCCGTGGACGAGCTGGGCGTCACCGGCTGGTTCGACGCCGAGGACGCGCGGCGCGCGGCGGACCCGGCCCTGGCCGGCGAGCTCGCGGGGGTGCGCGCCGAGCTGCCGCCGGACGGCACGGTGCGCAGCACCGACGGCCGGCTCGCGTTCTTCTGGCCCTACCAGCTCTCGCACGAGCGGCTCGGCGGCTGCGACAGCGTCGCCGCGGCGGACGTCTTCGTGCTCATCACCTCCACGCTCAGCCAGCTCGACGACGACCGCAGGGAGGCCCTGCCCGACGACGCGCGCCGCAACATCGAGTCGGGCGAGGCGGGTGACGTCGCCTACTGGGAGGCGTGCCGGGACCCGCGGCTGACGGTGACCTCGTCGCAGCCGGGCGCGTTCGCGGTCTTCCGCGTCGAGCCGCGGTGACGCCCCTCGGCGCAGGGACGCCGTCGCCCCGCCCGCGACGGTGCTGCTCTACCTTGTCCTGTCCGTCCTCCTGCTCTGCCGCGTGACGCCCGCCCGCCTCCTTCCGCCGCCGCCGCCCACCCGCTCCGGTCCCGCCGTCCTCGGCCGGCTGCGGACGCGCGCCCGGGGGGCGCTCGGCCGATGACCGGCAACGGGCCGCTCACCGTGCTCAACGTGTTCCCGCACCCCGGCGGGGGCGCCGAGCGCATGCTCGACGTGCTCGAGGACGCGCAGCCCGACGTCCGCCACGAGCGGGCCTACCTCGCCCCGAGCTCCGAGCCGCTGGCCGCCGCGCCCGCGATCCCGCGGCGCTGGCCCGGCATCGTCGGCCGGGCGCTGCGGGCCGACGTCGTCCACGCCCACGGCGACATGGCGGCGATGCTCGTCGTCCCGCTGCTGGCCGGCCGCGCGTCCGCGATGAGCACGCACGGGCTGAGCTTCCTGCGGCGGGCGACCGGATCGCGCAGGCAGGTGGCCCGGCGCGGCATGGAGACGGTGATCCGGACGGCGTCGCGCACGGTCTGCACGTCGGCGACGGAGATGCACGAGCTCGAGGGGATCGTCGGCCCGACCGACACCCGGCGGCTGCGCCTGGTGCTCAACGGCGTCCCGGTGCCGAACCTCGACGACGGCGCCGACGAGGCCGCGCGGGTGCGGCGCGAGCTCGGGGTCGACGACGGCGTCGTGGGCGTCTTCCTCGGCGGCCTGGAGCCGCACAAGGATCCGATCACCGCGGCGCGGGCGGCGCGCCTGGCGCGCGAGCGGGGCGTGCCGTTCACGCTGCTGGTGGCGGGCGAGGGGTCGCTCGCCGACGACATCGCCGTCGAGGGCGGCGACGCGGTGCGGGTGCTCGGCTTTCGCTCCGACCCGGAGCGGCTACTGCGCGCGGGCGACGTGTTCCTCATGACCTCGCAGCGCGAGGCGGTCTCCTGCGCGCTGCTCGAGGCGATGAGCTTCGGGGTGGCGGCGATCGCCTCGGACGCGCGCGGCAACCCGGAGGGGCTCGGCGACACGGGCCTGATGGTTCCGGTCGGCGACGCGGAGGCGTTCGCCGAGAGCATCGTGCGCCTGGCGCGCGACCCGGAGGAGCGCCGGCGGCTCGGCGCCGCGGGCCGTGAGCGCGTGCTCGAGCTGTTCACGGC
>JANJUA010000136.1 GCA_024710825.1 Solirubrobacteraceae bacterium | reverse complement strand
GACCCTCTGGGGGTACCGGCTTACGTTGCCGGTGAGCTTGATGCGGCCGCATATGGGCCGATAAATGGTGCGCATCGTGGCTACCACGGTGCTGGGCAACAGGGTGACGGGGACGCGCAATTACGGCTGGTGCAACCCGATGGAGCTGCGGCGAACGCTCGCGCGCTTGGGCTGCGCCGCGCCGCCCCCGCCGATCGAGCCTGGGGGGGGGCGGCGCCCACCGGGTCCGCATCGATCTCCTCGAGCGTCCGGTCCTTCGTGTCGGCCACGAGCCAAAGGGCGGCGTAGAGCCAGCCCGGTCTCCCCGCGGGGCGCGACCTTGCTTCCGGGAGCGGCCATCTCCCGGGGCCGGTAGCGTCACGGTGCCGTGACGCCCTCCGACGACACCCTCCCCGCCCGTCGGGTCCGCATCCTGGGCGCCGGCGGCACGATCGCCATGGCCGGCGACTCGGCGCGGCCCGCGCTGGACGCCGAGGCGCTCGTCGCCGCGATCCCGGGGCTCGGAGCGCGCGACGGCCTCGAGGCGCGCCAGATCGTCAACCTGCCCAGCGCGCACCTGACGCTCGCCGACCAGCTCCTCATCTGCCGCGAGGCGCGCGACGCCGCTCGTCGGGGGATCGGAGTCGTCGTCACCCACGGCACCGACACGCTCGAGGACACCGCGATGCTCTGCGACGTCCTCCACGACGCGCAGGCGCCGATCGTCTTCACCGGCGCGATCCGGCCCGCCACCGCGGCGGGCGCCGACGGGCCGGCGAACCTCATGGACGCCGTCTCGGTCGCCGCGTCGCACGAGGCGGCCGGCATGGGCGTGCTCGTCGTCTTCGGCGGCGAGATCCATCACGCGCGGTGCGCGCGCAAGACCGACACCACGTCGCTGACCGCGTTCTCGTCGCCGCAGACCGGCCCGTTGGGGCGCGTCACCGAGGGTCACCCGACGATCTGGTCGCGCATGCCGCGCAACCCGCCGCTGGACCCGCCGGACCTCGAGCGGCGCGTGCTCGTCGTCGGCAGCGGCGCGGGCGACGACGGCACGCTCGCGCGAGCGGCGCTGGGGTGCGAGCCCGACGGCATGGTCATCGGCACGCTCGGCGCCGGGCACCTGGCGCCGGCCGTGTTGGAGCTGTGGGCGGACGCGGCGGAGCGGATCCCGGTCGTGGCGTACTGCCGCCCGGAGCGCGGCGTGGTGCTGGCGGGCACCTACGGCTACGCCGGCTCCGAGCGCGACCTGCGCAAGACGGGGATCATCCCCGCCGGGTTCCTGTCGCCGCAGGCGATCCGCATGAAGCTGCTGGCGTGCGTCGCCTCGGGGCTCTCGATCGAGGAGACCCGCTGGGCGTTCCGCCAGGACGACGGCTGAAAGCGGGTAAGCCGTCGACCATGACCTACGTCGCCGCCGAGGACCGCTACGAGTCGATGCCGTACCGCCGCTGCGGGCGCAGCGGACTCCTCCTCCCGGCGATCTCGCTCGGCCTCTGGCACAACTTCGGCGACGATCGGACCCTCGCCGATCAGCGTGCGATCCTGCGTCGCGCGTTCGACCGCGGCGTCACCCACTTCGACCTCGCCAACAACTACGGCCCACCGTACGGCGCGGCGGAGGCGAGCTTCGGGCGCCATCTGCGCGACGATCTGGCGCCGTACCGCGACGAGCTCGTCATCTCCACCAAGGCGGGCTACGACATGTGGCCGGGGCCGTACGGCGAGTGGGGCTCGCGCAAGTACCTGCTCGCGTCGCTGGACCAGTCGCTGCGCCGCATGGGGCTCGACTACGTCGACGTCTTCTACTCGCACCGCTTCGATCCCGAGACGCCGCTGGAGGAGACCTGCGGGGCGCTCGACACGGCCGTCCGCTCGGGGCGGGCGCTCTACGTCGGGATCTCGTCGTACTCGGGCCGGCGCACGGCTGAGGCGGTGGCGATCCTGCGCGAGCTCGGCACGCCGCTGCTCATCCACCAGCCGTCGTACTCGCTGCTGAATCGCTGGATCGAGCGGGAGCTGCTCGACGTGCTCGGCGACGAGGGCGTCGGCTGCATCGCCTTCTCGCCCCTGGCGCAGGGCATGCTCACCGACAAGTACCTCGACGGCATCCCGGAGGGATCGCGGGTGCGCCGGTCGCCCTACCTGTCGGAGGACATGCTCACGCGGCAGGCGCTCGACCGCGTGCGCGCGCTGAACGGGATCGCGCGGGAGCGGGGCCAGACGCTGGCGCAGATGGCGGTCGCCTGGACCCTGCGCGACCCGCGGGTGACGTCGTCGCTCGTGGGGGCGAGCAGCGTCGCGCAGCTCGACGACACCCTCGGCGCGCTGGAGCGCCTGGACTTCTCCGACGAGGAGCTGGCGAAGATCGACCGCCACGCGGTGGACGCGGACGTCAACCTCTGGTCGCCGCCCGACTGACATCCCCGTTAGCGTTGAACCCGCATGCTGGTGCGGGCGTTCGAGCGGCTGGCGCCGCTGCCGCGAGTCGTGGCCCTCTTCGTGGGGCTCGTCCTGCCGCAGGCGCTGCTCGGCCTGCCGATCGCCGCGGCGGCGATCGGGACGCTGCCGGCGGTCGGGATCGTCGTGGGCGTCGGCGTGGTGATGACCCTGGCCTCCGCGGCGGAGGCCGCGGCGCTCGCGCGCGACGAGGAGTTCCGGCGCCGGGGCGGCTTCTTCGGCATGGTCGTCGAGCGCTGGCTCGGCCGGCGCGCGGCGGCGATCCCGGACGCGCTGGCCGGGCTGCGCACGAGCATGTCCGTGCTCGCCTCCTACGTGGGCCTGTCGGTCACCCTCGCGGCGCTCACCGGCGCGCCGCGGGTGCTGTGGGGCGCCGTGGCGTTCGCGGCCGTCGCGGTGCTGCTGGCGCGCGGCGGGTTGCGCATCCCGTCGGCGCTCGGCGCGAGCCTCGGGCTGGCCTGCCTGCCGTTGCTCGTCGCGATCGCGGCGATCGCGGTCGTCCACGGGGGCGGGGGCGGCGCGCCCGAGCGGGTCACCGGCGCCGGGGTGGGTGACGTCCTCGGGCTCGTGGTGATGCTCTACATCGCCAACGTCTACGTCGTCGGCATCGCCCGCGAGGTGCTGCCGAAGGCGCCGGACGGGCGCGCGCTGGTGCGCGGCAGCGCCATCGGGACGGTGCTCGTGACGGCGATCGCCGCGGGCTGGCTGCTCGCCTGCTCCGCGGCCCTGTCGCCGGAGGCGCTGCGCGGCGAGGTCGGCACCGTGCTGGGACCGCTCGCGGACGAGACCGGCGCGGCGACCGTCGTGCTCGGCACCGCGCTGACGCTCATGCTGCTCGGCCTCGGGATGGAGCGGACGTCGGTGGCGGTGATGAACCTCGTCGCCGAGCGCCTGCCCGGCGAGCGGCGCCTGGTGCCGGTGCTGGCGCCGCTGGCGGTGTGCGTGGTCGGCGAGGCGCTGCTGGCCGCCGACGCCGTCACGTTCTCGGCGATCTTCGGCGTGGCGGGCGTGGCGACGAACGTGCTGCTGGCGATCGCGCTGCCGCTCCTGCTGGCGCACGCGGCCCGGGCGAGGGGGATCGGCTCACGGGCCGTCGCGTGGTCGGGCGTCGCGCTGTCCGTAGTGCTGCTCGTCGCCTTCGCGACGGTGCTCTCCGACGACCCCCTGCGCACCGTCGCCGCGGTGGTGGCCCTGGCCGCGCTCGCAGCGACGATCGCGCTGGCGCGGCGCGCCGGGGCGTTCGCCCGGCGCGCCTCCTAGCGGCCCCTAGGAAGCCGCGGCGTAGCGCTCCGCGACCTTGCCCCAGTCGACGGTGTTCCACCAGGCCTTCAGGTACTCGGGCCGGCGGTTCTGGTACTTCAGGTAGTAGGCGTGCTCCCAGACGTCGTTGCCGAGCAGCGGCGTCTTGCCGTCGGTGATCGGGTTGTCCTGGTTGGGCGTGCTCGTGACGGCGAGCTTGCCGCCGTCGACGACGAGCCACGCCCAGCCCGAGCCGAACTGGCCCACGCCGGCCGCCTCGAACTGCTCCTTGAAGGCGTCGAAGGAGCCGAAGGCGTCGTCGATCGCCTTGGCGAGGTCGCCGCTCGGCGCGCCGCCGCCGTCGGGGCTCATGGACTCCCAGAACAGCGTGTGGTTGAGATGCCCGCCGCCGTTGTTGCGGACCGCGCCGCGCTTGTCCGCGGGGACCGCGTCGAGGTTCTTGACGACCTCTTCGATCGGCTTGTCGGCGAGCTCGGTGCCTTCGAGCGCTCCGTTCGCCTTGTCGACGTAGGCCTGATGATGCTTGTCGTGGTGGAGGCGCATCGTCTGCTCGTCGATGTGCGGCTCGAGCGCGTCGTACGCGTAGGGCAGATCCGGTACGGAGTAGGCCATCTCGTCTCCCTTTTGTAGGTGGATAAAGCAAGCTACCACTTGCAATATCCTGGCGGCATGGACCAGGTCACGACCGAGCTGCCGCCGGCGCGACGGGCGCTGTTGGAGGCGCTGCGCAGGTGCGGCGAGGCGCGCGCCGACCAGCTCGCGGACGGGCTGGGGATCACCGCCAGCGCCGCGCGCCAGCACCTCGGGCCGCTGGCGGAGTCCGGCCTGGTGGAGCACCGCGACGAGCGCGGGCGGCGCGGGCGCCCGCGGCGGCTGTACCGGCTCGCGCCGGCTGCCGACGCGCACTTCCCGAAGGCCTACGAGGAGCTGACGAGCGAGCTGCTCTCCTTCGTCGGCGCCGAGGACCCGGGCCTGTTGGAGCGTGCGTTCGAGCACCGCCGCGCCGCCCGGGTGGCGAACGCGCGGACGCGCTTGGAGGGCCTCGACTTCGGCGGGCGCGTGCGGGAGCTCGCGGCGATCCTCGACGAGGCCGGCTACCTCGCCGAGGCGGAGCCGCTGGACGACGGCTCGGGCGGCTACCGCATCAGCGAGCACAACTGCGCGATCCTCGCGGTCGCTCGCCGTCACGCGCACGCGTGCACGTCGGAGCTGGGCTTCCTGCAGGAGGTCCTGCCCGACGCGCACGTCCGCCGGGTCGCCCACATCGTGAGCGGCTCGACGGCGTGCGTCTACGAGGTGCGGCCGCTCAGGGCCGTGGGCTGATCCACAGCTGCCGGTCGGAGAACTCGACCGTGCCCGTACCGCAGCCGCAGCCGCCGAACGAGTAGCGCAGCTCGAACGTCCGCGTGCCGGGCGTGGCGCGCAGCAGCACCGCTCCCGGGGCGCCGAACGTGCCGCAGGCGCTGACGAACGGGTCGATCGTGCCGGGGGTGCTCCAGCGGTAGCCGTCGCCGAACGACGCGCTCCCGGTGAACAGGACGTCGCCCAGGACGGAGGTGCAGACGCCGATGCCCCCGATGTCCGGGATCTGGCCGGGGACCGGGGCGGGGGTGCCGGTGACGTCCCAGAGCGACACCGCGCCGTCGTCGTCGGAGATCCGCGCGGACGCGACGACCTCGA
>JANJUA010000155.1 GCA_024710825.1 Solirubrobacteraceae bacterium | reverse complement strand
GTCAGGTGGGCGCGAGCCGCGGCGCCCGCGAGGCGCGGGCGCAGGCCGCGGCGCCGGTCGCCGTCGCCGAGGTGCCGCGCCGGGTCGTGCTCGTCGACGACGTGCACACCACCGGCGCCACGCTCCACGCCTGCGCGCAGTCCCTGCGCGCAGGCGGCGCGCGCTCCGTCCACGTGCTCACCGCGACGCGCGCGCTGGGCTGAGCGGCGCCGCTCCGAGAGGCACGCCGCGAGACGGTGCCAAACTCTGCCTGTGTCCCCCGACGCCTCCTGGACGCTCGAGCCCGGCGCCATCGCGCTCACCCTCGTCCTCGGCGGCGCCTACCTGCACCGCTGGATCGAGGTGCGGCGCAAGAACGGGCCCCGGGGGGCGAGCGCCTGGCGGCTGACCTCGTTCGCCCTCGGCCTCCTGCTGATCCTCGTCGCGCTGGTCTCCCCCGTCGACCGGCTCGCCGAGCAGATCCTCGCGATGCACATGGTCCAGCACGTGATCCTGCTCGACTTCGCCCCGATCCTCCTGATCCTCGGGCTGACGAAGACGATCCTGCGCCCGATCACGCGGCGGATGCAGCCGGTCGAGCACGCCGCGGGCCTCCTCGGCCATCCCGTCGTCGCGGTGGTCTTCTACATCGCCGCCATGTGGGTGTGGCACGTTCCCGCGCTCTACGACGCCGCCGCCCAGCACGCGTCCATCCACGTGGTCGAGCACGTCTGCTTCGTCTCGGCCGGCGTCCTCTACTGGTGGCACCTCATCGGCCCCGTCCGCTCGCGCCTGCGCACCGGCGGCATGCAGCCGATCGCCTACATGCTCTCCTCGAAGCTCTTCCTCGGGATCCTCGGGATCGTGCTCACCTTCTCCCCCGAGGCGATCTACGCCTTCTACACCGACCAGCCGGACTACTGGGGGCTCACGCCCGGCGAGGACCAGGCGGTCGCCGGGCTGATCATGGCCCTCGAGCAGTCGATCATCATGGGCGTGGTGCTCGCCTGGCTGTTCGCGCGGATGCTCGCCGAGTCCGAGCGCGAGGAGCAGCGCGCGGAGCGCTACGCCTCGCCCGATCCGAGCTAGCCCTCCAGCACCGCGCCGTCGGCGACGCGCAGCGGCCCCTCGACGCGCGCATCGCCGCGGACCACCACGCCGGCCCCGAACGTCACGTCCCCCCTCACCGTGAGCGAGCGGCAGCGCAGCAGCGACGGCACTCCGGCCGGGAAGCGCGCGTCGAAGTCCCCGACGCGCCTGAAGTGGCGCTCGTCGAGGTCGACGACCGGCGGCGCGTCGCGCCCGGGGGCCGGCACGACGTGCGACTCGTCCGTCAGGACGTAGGCGTCCGAGCGCAGCGCGAGGAGGTCGTTCGTCGTCTTCACCGGCGCGAACCGGCGGCGCGGGACCCGCAGCGCTCCCGCCCCCTCGAAGACGCCGATCGCGGCGCCCATCGCGGTCTCGAGCTGGATCACCTCGGGCGAGGAGGGGTCGCGCGGGTCGACGGTCTTGCGGTTGACGATCATCGGCAGCCCGAGCACGCCGCCGCGCTCGGCCATGACGCGCGCGAGCGCCTCCAGGTCCAGCCACAGGTTGTTGGTGTTGAAGAAGCGGTGGCGGCCGACGTCCTGGAACGCGGCGACGTCGTCGTCCGGGGTCTGGGCGATCTCGCGCAGCTCGAGGCCGCCGTCGCGGCGCCGCGCCAGGTGCCCGCCCTTGCGGTCGGCCTCCGTACGGTCGGCGGCCTCCATGAGGAACGGCAGCCCCTGCCGCGCGAACCAGCCGAGGATGCGCGGGTCGAGCACCGCGCCGAGGTTGTCGGCGTTGGAGACGAAGGCGTAGCGGTAGCCGCGCTCCAGGAGCCGGTCGAGCGTGCCGGAGCCGGCGAGCGCCGTGTAGAGGTCGCCGTGCCCGGGCGGCGCCCACTCGAGCGTCGGGTCGGCGGGCCAGCTCACGGGCTCGAGCGTGTCCGCGAGCAGCTTCGGCTCCTTGTTCTGGAGGAAGTCCGCGGGCACGTCGGCCGCCAGCTCCGGGTAGCGCGACAGACGCTCCAGAGACGGCTCCCGGGTGGAGAAGCTGTTCATCAGCACGAGCGGCAGCCGGGCGCGGTGGCGTTCGCGCAGCGCGAGGACCTGGCGCGCCGTGATGTCGAGGAACGTCAGCCCGTCCTTGACCTCCAGCAGCGACTTCGGTCCGTCGAGGCCCATGCTCGTCCCGAGGCCGCCGTTGAGCTTGACGACCACCGCCCGGTCGAGCACGTCCTCGGAGCCCTCGTCCAGGGCGTCCGCGTCGGGAAGCTCCTCCACGGGCGCGATGTCGGACTCGGCGATGAGCCCGGTCTCGCCGGCGACGAGGCGCTCGTAGAGCTCGCCGAACGTCGCGATCGCCGCCTCGGCGACGCCGTCCGCGCGCATCTTCTCGACGCTGGCCGTCAGCCCGCTCACGCTCATCCGGCGGCGGAGGCTAGCGGCCGCGTGAGGCGCGACCTGCGGCCCTCGGCCGCAAGTCCGTCATCCTGAAGGGGGTGCGCACGCCCGACCGCTGGCTCTCGCTGTTCCTGCTCACGCGCGGCAGCGCCGTCGTCGTCGCGGTGGGGCTGCTGGCCGCCCACCGCGTCACCGGCCACGACACCGCGCTGTTCGTGGCCACGGTGAGCTACGGCGGCGCCTCCATGCTGATCGCGGCGCGCTCCGAGCACATCCGCGACAACCCGATCGCCTGGTTCGCCGACGCGGCGGCGGTGCTGGGCCTCCTGTACTGGACCGAGGACTTCCGCAGCCCGGTCTACCTGCTGATGCTCACCGCGCTCGTCCTGCCCTGCACCCGCCTGCCGGGCCGCCTCGCCGTCGCGTTCTCGGCCGGCCTCACGGCCAGCTACCTCACGATCGCGGTCGTCATGGGGCTCGAGCCGCGCACGCTGGAGCGCACCATCTCGCTGGAGAACGTCGCGACGCACGCCATGGTCCCGCTGCTCGTCGGCGTCGCGCTCGCCTACGCGTCCAGCACCTTCCGGCGCCTGGAGGCCGAGCGCGGGCGGTCCGAGCGGCTGGCCATCGAGGCCGAGCGCAAGCGCATCGCCTGGGACCTGCACGACTCGGCCAAGCAGCGCGTCCACGCCGCCCACCTGCTGCTCACCGCGATCGAGCCCCAGATCCCGGTCGCCGCCAAGCCGATGGTCGAGCAGGCGCTCGGCGAGCTGCGCTCCGCCGCGGGCGACATGGCGACGAGCGTCTCCGAGCTGCGCGAGCCGCTCGAGTCCAAGCCGCTGACCGTCGCGCTGCGCCGCCGCGCGGCCGAGCTGCAGCCGACCACGGGCGCCCGCATCGCGGTCCGCGGGCGGGCGCCCGAGCTCGCGCCGCTCGTCGCCTCCCACGCCTACCGGATCGCCGCGGAGGCGCTCGGCAACGCCGTCCGCCATGCGGAGGCGAGCGCGATCGAGGTCACCGTCGAGGCGCGCGACCATCGCCTCTGCCTCGTCGTCCGCGACGACGGCACGGGTCTGCCGCCGGGAGCGCCGCCCGCGTCGTCCAACGGGCTGCGCTCGATGCGCAACCGCGCCGAGGCGATCGGCGCCCGCATCGAGATCGGCCCGCCGCCCGTCGGCGCCGGGACCACTGTCATCCTGACCATCCCCCTCGAAGAAGGAGCGCCCGCCACGTGATCCGCGTCCTCACCGTCGACGACCATCCCGCCCTCCGCGCGGGCCTGAAGACCGTTCTGCAGGCCGAGCCGGGCATCGTGCCCGTGGGCGCCGCCGACAGCGCGTTCGAGCTGTGGCCGCTGCTGCACTCGACGCGCCCCGACGTCGTCATCCTCGACCTGCATCTGCCGGGCTCCAACGCCCTCGTGCTGTGCCGGACGATCAAGGCCGAGCTGGCCCCGCCGAAGGTGCTCATCTACTCGGCCTACGCCGGCCCGCCGCTCGTCGTCCCCGCGGCGCTCGCCGGCGCGGACGGCATGCTCAGCAAGTCCGTCGCCGCCCGCGACCTCTACGCCGCCATCCGCGAGATCGCCGGCGGGAGCTCGCTGCTGCCCGAGCTCACCGCCGAGCTGCGCGCGCAGGCGCTCGACCGGCTGGACGGCGAGGACCGCGAGCTCGCCGAGGCGCTGCTCGCCGGCCGCACGCCGGCCGAGGCGGGGCTGGCGCCCGACGAGGTCGGCGCGCGCATGGACCGGATGCTCGACCACCTCCAGCCGGTGCAGCCGGAGGCGGCCGCGACGGGGTAGCGCCGTGCCGCCGGGCGCTCAGCGCCAGACGCCGAGGTAGGCGCGCTGCTCGTCGGTCAGGACGTCGATCTCGACGTCCAGCGACGCGAGCTTCAGCCGAGCGACCTCGTGGTCGATCTCGTCGGGCACCGCGTGCACGCCGGGTGCCAGGCTTCCGGACGAGCGCACGAGATGCTCGACGCACAGGGCCTGGAGCGCGAACGACATGTCCATCACCTCGGCCGGATGGCCCTCGGCGGCGGCGAGGTTCACGACCCGCCCGCGCGCCAGCAGGTTCAGCCGGCGCTCGCCGAGGTCGTACTGCTCGACGAGCGGCAGCACGTCGCGGACGCCCCGGGCGGCCTCGCGCAGCGCGTCGAGGTCGATCTCGACGTCGAAGTGCCCGGCGTTGGCCAGCACCGCCCCGTCCTTCATGCGGGCGAAGTGCGGCGCGCCGAGCACGCGGCGCCCGCCGGTGACGGTGATGAAGACGTCGCCGCGCTCGGCCGCCTCCAGCGCGGGCATGACCCCGAAGCCCTCCATCCGCGCCTCGAGCGCGCGCAGCGGGTCGACCTCGCAGACGAGCACCTCGGCCCCGGCGCCGCGGGCGCGCAGCGCGATCCCCTTGCCGGTCCAGCCGTAGCCGAGGACGACGACCGTGCGGCCCGCGAGCAGCAGGTTGGTGGCGCGGAGGATGCCGTCGAACGCGGACTGGCCGGTGCCGAAGCGGTCGTTGATCGTCCGCTCGGTCAGCGCCTCGTTGACGGCGAGGACCGGGCAGGCGAGCGCGTCGAGCCCGCGCAGCCGCACGAGCCCGGTCGTGGTCTCCTCCATGCCGCCGAGCATCCCGGCGTCCTTGCCGGCGGCATGCAGCGTGGAGATGAGGTCGGCGCCGTCGTCGACCGAGATCTGCGGCTCGCTCTTGACGAGCGCGCCGATGTGGCGCGCGTAGTCGTCGGGGCTCTCCCCGTGCCGCGCCTGGACGACCGCGCCGTGGTGCTCGCAGAGCGCCGCCGCGACGTCGTCGTGGGTCGACAGCGGGTTGGCGGCGCACAGCGCGGTCTCGGCGCCGCCCGCGATCAGCGTGCGGACGAGGTTCGCCGTCTCGGCGGTGACGTGCAGGCACGCGGCGACCCGCACGCCTTCGAGCGGGCGCTCCCGCGCGAAGCGCTCGCGGATCGTCCGCAGCACGGGCATGAACCCGTCGGCCCAGTCGATGCGCGCCTCGCCCGAGGGGGCGAGACGCGGATCGAGGATGTCGGATCGGAGTGCGGGTGCCACGCTAGGGGTGCCGACGGCGGCCCGGGCGGATGGTGGTTGGCATTCGGTCGCTGCCGCCGGGAGGCGGGCCCCCGTGGGCTTGCCGTTAGTAGCGGTAGTGGTCGGGCTTGTAGGGCCCGTCCACCGGCACGCCGATGTAGGCGGCCTGCTCCTCGCTGAGCTTCGTGAGCCTCACGCCGATCGCGTCGAGGTGCAGCCGGGCGACCTTCTCGTCGAGGTGCTTGGGCAGGACGTAGACCTGCTTGTCGTAGTCGTCGTTCTTCGTGAACAGCTCGATCTGGGCGATCGTCTGGTTCGTGAACGAGTTCGACATGACGAACGACGGATGGCCGGTCGCGTTGCCGAGGTTCAGCAGGCGCCCCTCGGACAGGACGATGATCGCCTTGCCGTCGGGGAAGACCCACTTGTCGACCTGCGGCTTGACGTTGACCTTCTCGATGCCGGGGACGCGCTCGAGGCCGGCCATGTCGATCTCGTTGTCGAAGTGGCCGATGTTGCCGACGATCGCCTGGTGCTTCATCCGCGCCATGTGGCCGGCAGTGATGATGTCCTTGTTGCCGGTCGTCGTGATGAAGACGTCGGCGGACTCGACCATGTCCTCGAGCGTGGCGACCTGGTAGCCCTCCATCGCGGCCTGGAGCGCGCAGATCGGGTCGATCTCGGTCACCTTGACCCGCGCCCCTGCCCCCCGGAGCGAGGCCGCGCTGCCCTTGCCCACGTCGCCATAGCCGCAGACCACCGCGACCTTGCCGGCCATCATCGTGTCGGTCGCGCGGCGGATGCCGTCCACAAGGCTTTCCTTGCAGCCATACTTGTTGTCGAACTTGGACTTGGTGACCGAGTCGTTGACGTTGATCGCCGGGAACGGCAGCAGGCCCTTGTTCTGCAACTCGTAAAGCCGGTGAACGCCGGTCGTGGTCTCCTCGGACACGCC
>JANJUA010000119.1 GCA_024710825.1 Solirubrobacteraceae bacterium | reverse complement strand
GAACAGGACCGTGGCCGCGCCATCCTTGCCGAGCACGTCGGAGGCCAGGTAGTCGACGCCGGCGAGCATGCAGCCGGTGGCGAGCGCCTGGATGACGAAGCAGGTCAGCAGCCAGCGGAAGTCCCGGGCCTCCGCCACGATCCGGAGCTGGTCGCGCAGGGTGCCCGCGCCCGGCTGCGGTGCCGTCACCGGTGCCCGGCGGGTGCCGGCGTACGCGCTGACGACGCCGACCAGGATGATCAGCGCCATCGCGACCCCCATCACCCGGTAGCCGTCCCGGCCGCCGACCGCGTCGCGCGGGCCGGCAGCGCGCGCCGGCTCGCCGACAGCGTCAAGGACCTCGACATCATCGCCACGGCGCGCGACCCGGCCGCGCTCACCGCGGCGCTGGCGGAGCTCGACGTGGTCGAGTCCTCCTCGACGCCCGGCCCCAACGCCGCGCGCGCCCGCACGCACACGGGCATGCCCGTCGACCTGCGCGTCGTCGAGCCCGACCAGTTCGGCAACCTCCTGCAGCACTTCACCGGCTCGGCGCGCCACAACGTCGCGCTGCGCGAGGCGGCGGTCCGGCGCGGGCTGCACATCAGCGAGTACGGGATCCTCGACGACGCGACCGGCGAGACGACGCGCTGCGCCACCGAGGAGGCGGTCTACGAGCGCCTGGGGCTGGCGTGGATCCCGCCGGAGCTGCGCGAGGACCGCGGCGAGCTGCAGGCGGCCGCCGACGGCACGCTCCCCGACCGCCTGATCGAGGTCGGCGACCTGCGCGGGGACCTGCACATGCACACGACCGCCTCCGACGGCCGCAACACGGTCGAGGAGATGGCGCGCGGGGCGCTCGAGCGGGGCCTGGAGTACATCGCGATCACCGACCACTCGGCGACGCACGGCTTCGGCAACCACGTCACGCCCGACCAGCTGCGGGCGCAGATCGAGCACGTGCGGGCGGTGAACGCGCGGATCGACGGGATCGAGGTCCTGGTCGGCACCGAGACGAACATCCTCCCGGACGGGTCGCCCGACTACGACGACGACCTGCTGGCCGAGCTCGACTGGGTGATCGGCTCCGTGCACACGAGCTTCGGGATGGCGGAGGCGGAGATGACCAAGCGCATGGTCGCCGCCTGCGAGCACCCGTGGATCGACGCGATCGGGCACCCGACGGGCCGCAAGATCGAGCGCCGCCGACCGTACGCGCTGAACGTGGACGCGCTCTTGGAGGCCGCGGCGCGGACGGGCACGATGCTGGAGATCAACTCCGCCGGGGACCGACGCGACCTCGACGACGTCCACGCTCGGGCGGCGGCGGCCGCGGGCGTGCGGATCCTCGTCGACTCCGACGCGCACGGCACGTCGACGCTGTCGATCGTGCGCTGGGGCATCGCCACCGCCCGCCGCGCGTGGCTGCGCCGCGAGGACGTCGCCAACACGCTGCCGTGGGCGCGGTTCGGGCCGCTGCGCAAGCGCGCTCAGCGCAGGGGCGGGTCGTAGCGCCCGCTGCGCCGCGCCGGGGCCATCCTCATCCCAGCAACCGCGGCAGCAGCTCGCGGGCGATCCGCGCGTCGATCGCGGCGTCCGTGAACGGCTCCAGCAGCGCCGCCGCCCGCGCGGGGTAGCCGTCCGGGGGCGCGTCGAGGGCGGTGCGCAGCGCGTCCGCCAGCCCGGCGGCGTCGGCGGGTACGAGCCGCGGGTCGAGCGCGCGCGCCAGCGGCAGCGCCGCGTAGGGGCCGGGGGCGGGCGTCGTGACGAGCCGGCAGCCGTCGGCGAGCGCCTCGAGCTGGGCGATGCCGTAGTCCTCCCGGCGGGGGGCGGTGACGAAGACCCGCGTACGGCGCAGGAGCGCCCGGTAGTCGTCGGGAGCCAGCCGTCCCGCCCAGCGCACGCCGGGCACGTCCGCGCCGGCCTCCACCCCCGCCACCCACAGCTCCTCGCCGTCGCGGCGGGCGGCCGCCCACGCGGCCAGCACGCGGTCCAGCCCCTTCTTGCGCGGGTTGGCGGCGTAGGTCGCGGCGGCGACGTCGCGCGGCCCGTCGACCGCGCCCGAGCGCGCCACCGGGATCGGCACCACGACCGCGTCCGCCCGGGGCTGCGGCGTCTCGGCCAGCGTGCCCTCGTCGACCGCCACCAGCAGCCGGGCCTGGCGCAGCCGCCGCCGCTCGACGGAGCGCTGCCAGACGCCGTGGCGGCCCGGGCGGTTCGCCGCCATCGGCGCGTCGAGCCGGATGGCCCCCGGACGCGGCCACAGCAGGGCGGCGCCCATCGCGCCGTAGAGCACCGCCCGGGGCGCGTGCTCGGCGATCCCCTCCGCCGCCGCCCGCCTTGCCGCGCGGGCCCAGACGAGGTCGGTCAGCGCGAGCGTCCGCACGTCGCGCTGCCGCGTCGCCTCCACGAGCGCCACCTCGGCGCCCGCTCGTCGCAGCGCCCCGGCCAGCGCCGCGTCGGCCGCGCGCAGCCCCGCCGTGGAGCCCAGCGAGACGACCAGGACGTCGACCGCCACCTCAGCCCCTCCGCAGGGCGGGCGCGAGGTTCCCGCGGTCGACCACGTGGACGCGCTCGAGCCCCAGCCAGGTCGCCAGCAGCGCGAGCTCGTCGTGCAGCGCCGCCGCCGTCTCGGGCGGCGCGCCGTCCTCGGCCCACGCCGCCTGGACGACCAGCGTCCCGGCCGCGCGGTCCGCCTTGAGGTCGACGCGCCCGACGAGCCGGTCGCCGAGCAGGAACGGCAGCACGTAGTAGCCGTGGACGCGCTTGGGCGCCGGGACGTAGATCTCCAGCCGGTAGCGGAAGCCGAAGAGGCGCTCGACGCGCGGGCGCTCCCAGACCAGCGAGTCGAACGGGCCGAGCAGCGCCCGCGCCCGGACCCGTCGCGGCACGCGCGCCGCGGGGTGCAGCAGGCCGGGCGTCCGCCAGCCCTCGACGGTCACCTCGTGCAGCTCCCCGGCCTCGACGAGCTCCGCGACGCGCGCCTTCGCCGCGGCGGCCGGGAGCCGGAAGTAGTCTCGCAGATCGCGCTCGGTCGCGATGCCGCAGGCGCGTGCGGCGATCCGCAGCAGCCCCCGCTGGGCCTCCTCGACGGTCGGCGTCGGCGCGCCGAGCACCGCGCGCGGCAGCACACGCTCGGGCACGTCGTACAGGCGCTCGAACCCGCGCCGACGCGCCGACGTCACCTGCCCGCTCCAGAACAGCAGCTCGACCGCGCGCTTGACGTCCGACCACCCCCACCACGGGCCCGAGCGCGGCGGTGCCTCGTCCTCGGCGAGCTGCCGGGCGGAGATGGGTCCGTTGGCCCGCACGTCGTCGAGCACCCGCTCGACGAGCTCCGGGCGCTCGGTCCGTATGCGGCGCATGCCGCCCCACGCCTCGTGCTCGGCGCGATCCATCCGCCAGCGCAGCAGCGGCTGCGCGGACACGGGGATGAGCGACGCCTCGTGGCCCCAGTACTCGAACAGCCGCCGCGGCGCGCGCCAGGAGGCCGCGTCGAGTCGGTCGCGGTCGTACGGGCCGAGGCGGCTGAACAGCGGCAGGTAGTGCGCCCGCGACAGCACGTTGACGCTGTCGATCTGGAGCAGGCCGAGCCGCTCGACGGTGGACAGCAGCGCGCGGGTGCTCGGCGGGTTCTCGGGGCGCGGCCGCCCGAAGCCCTGGGCGGCGAGCGCGGTCCGTCGGGCCTCCGCCGCCGACAGCTTCTCGCGGCGGGCCATCAGACTCGAGAGGCGGAGAGGTCGCGCCGGAAGCCCTGCG
>JANJUA010000100.1 GCA_024710825.1 Solirubrobacteraceae bacterium | reverse complement strand
GGAGCAGACGCGCACGATCGAGGTGCCGGTCCGCTGGGACTCCGCCGGCGTCGCGGACGTGAGGGTCCGCGCCCCGGCGCCCGAGGGCCAGCCGCTGCCTCCGCTGGAGATCGCCGCCGTCGAGCTGCTCGGCTGAGCGCGGCGACTCAGCCCAGCGCGCGGCGGACGAGCGCCCAGTAGGCGGCGAGCGCCCGGCGCACGAGGCCCGAGCGGGCCGCCGCGCCCAGGTAGGGCGACGAGAGCTCGGCGGTGAGCCCGGCGGCGAACTCGCCCGCCGACACGGCGCGGGTGGCCTGCACCGCCCTGCGCTCGCGCGCCAGGCGCGGCAGCGCGCCCAGCACGTCAGCGGTGGCCCGCGCCTTCGCCGGCGCCCACCCGCCGGCGACCGCGGCCGCCCAGATCGCGGCCTCGATCGCCAGCAGCGCGGGCGCGAGCGCGAGCAGCAGCGCCGTCGGGTAGGTCCGCAGGATCGTGGCCCAGCGGTTGCGCTCGAGCATGCGCCACTTGCCGTCGCCCTTGGCGAAGTCGTAGTCGTGGTCCACCCGCGCGCCCGGCTCGACGCCGATGCGCCCGCCCGCCAGCCGGATGCGCAGCGAGAGCTCGACGTCCTCGTGGTAGAGGAAGAACCCGGGCGCGAACCCGCCGAGCCGGCGCCAGGTGGCAGCGGGCAGCGCCAGGCACGCGCCCGACAGGAAGCCCACCTCCCGCGCCGCGGACCTCTCGGGCACCGGCTGCCCCGCCTCGCCCGCCCAGGCGAGCCCGCTGAAGTGCACGACGCCGCCGCTGGTGTTGATCGTCGCGCCGTGCAGGACGTAGCCCATCCACGCCGTCCACGGCCCGCCCCACGGCCGCTCGATCGCGGCCCGGAAGCCGGGCTGCGGCACGGCGTCGGGGTTCAGCAGCACGAGCAGCTCGCCCCGGGCGACCTCCGCCCCGGCGGCGACGGCCTCGGAGAACCCCACGTTGGCCGGGTTGCGCAGCACGCGCGCGCCGTGGCGCTCGGCGGCGTCGGCGCTGGCGTCCGAGGACGCGTTGTCGACCACGATCGCCTCGTCGCCGTCGCGCAGCTCCGCCCGCAGGGCGTCCAGCACGGCCGGCAGGGCGGCGGCGTGGTTGTAGGCGACGATGACCACCGACAGCGACGGCATGGCCGCGCGATGCTAGTACCGGCGCACGCGCGCCCCGCGACCACCCAACGTCACAGAGTTCGCGACGCGGCGTCGCTATCGTTGCGGCGTGGCGTCACCAAGACCGGGCCTCGATCCGTGTTCCTAGCACTACGCGAGGTCGCGTTCGCACGTGGCCGCTTCGCGATCATGGGCTCCGTGGTCGCGCTGATCGCGATCCTGATGGTGCTGCTCAGCGGCCTGTCCGTCGGGCTCGTCAACGACGGGGTCTCCGGCCTGCAGCGCATGAAGGCCACGTCGTTCGCGTTCCAGGAGGACGTCGGCAAGGACGCCGCCTTCTCGCGCAGCGTGTTCGACCGCGAGGCGGTCGGCGTCTGGGCCGAGCAGGACGGCGTCGAGCAGGCCGCCCCGTTCGGCAACGCACTGGTCAACGGCAAGACCGACCGCGACGTCGACATCGACCTGGCCCTGTTCGGCATCGAGCCGGAGTCCTTCCTGGCTCCCGAGGTGGCCCAGGGCACCGCACTGAGCGGCGCGCCCGACGAGGTCGTCATCAGCGCCACGGCGGCCGAGGAAGGCGTCGACGTCGGTGACGTGATCACCGTCGAGCAGACCGGGGCCGAGCTTCGCGTGGTCGGCGTAATGGGCGAGCAGCACACCTTCGGTCACGTCGACGTCGGCTATCTGCCGCTGCGGACCTGGCAGGAGATCCGCGCCGGCGTTCGCGAGGGCGACCAGGTGCCCGATCGCGTCTACGAGGAGATCACCGCGGTCGCGGTGCTCGGCGCCGACGTCGACCTCCCTGCCGGCGACAGGGCCGCCGGCACCAAGTCGCTGACCACCGAGGAGTCCTTCGGCGCGTCGCCCGGCTACACCGCCGAGACCTCGACGCTGAAGCTGATCCAGGGGTTCCTCTACGCGATCTCCGCCCTGGTCGTCGGCGCCTTCTTCACCGTGCTCACGATCCAGCGCAAGCAGGAGATCTCGGTGATGCGGGCGCTGGGCGCGAGCACCGCCTATCTGCTGCGCGACAGCCTGATCCAGTCGTTGATCCTGCTCGTCGCCTCCGCCGCCGTGGGCGTCGGCGCCGGTCTGGCCCTGGGCGCGGCCGTCTCCACCACCGCGATGCCGTTCGCGCTGGAGGCCGGGCCGATCGCGGTGGCCACCGTCTCGCTGCTCGTGCTCGGCATGGTCGGCGCCGCCGTCGCCGTCGTGCGGATCGTCCGTGTCGACCCGCTGACCGCCCTGGGGGAGAACCGATGACCGACCACAGCGTCGTCCTCGACCAGGTCAGCCTGGTCCACGGCGACGGCGACGAGACGATCACCGCCCTCGACTCGGTCGGCCTGGAGGTCGACCGAGGGGAGATCGTCGCGATCGTCGGCCCGTCGGGTGCCGGCAAGTCCAGCCTGCTCGCCGTCGCCGGCGGGTTGCTGCGGCCGACCTCGGGCACGGTCCGGATCGGCGGCGTCGACCTGGCCGGGCTGAACCGGCGCCGGCTCACGGAGCTGCGCCGCACCCGGATCGGGTTCGTCTTCCAGACCAACAACCTCGTCCCGGCGCTGAACGCCGTCGACCAGCTCCGCCTGCCGCTCACCTTCGGCAAGGTCGAGAACCCGCGCGAGCCTCGCAAGCTCCTGGAAGAGGTGGGCATGGAGCACAAGGCCAAGCGCCGCGGCCACCAGCTCTCCGGCGGCGAGCGCCAGCGCATCGGCATCGCCCGGGCGCTCGTGACTCGGCCGCAGGTCCTGCTGGTCGACGAGCCGACCGCCGCGCTGGACCGTCAGCGCAGCCAGGACATCGTGGCGCTGCTCGCCCACGAGACCCGCGCCCAGGGCGTCGCGACGATCATGGTCACCCATGACCACGACGTCCTCCACCACTGCGACCGCGTCCACGAGATGATCGACGGCAAGCTGGCGACGCCCGTGTCCCGCTGACGACGAGGCCCGTGCCCCGGATCACCGCCCCGACCGTGGCCGCGCAGCGCCAGCAGCGACTGCGCTCGCTGCTCGACGGCGCGCGGGCGATCCTCGGCGAGACTCGGGCGGCGCCCACGCTCACCGCCACCGCCGAACGGGCGGGCCTGTCCCGTTCCGGCATCTATCGCTACTTCTCCTGCGCCGAGGATCTGCTCGCTGCGGTGGTGGCGGACGTCTTTCCGGATTGGGCGGGTCGGGTCCGCGACCGCGTCGAGGCGGTCGAGGCTCCGGGAGAGAAGGTGTGGGCCTACGTCTGCGCCAACATCGACCTCTTCGCCTCCTCCGAGCAGGACGTCGCGAGCGCGCTGAGCGAGGTCGCCGACCAGCACCTGCTCGAGGAGCCCATGAGAGCCTTCCACGCCGAGCTGCAGGTGCCCCTGGTCGCCGCCCTGACCGAGCACGGCGAGCCTCGTCCGAAGCTGATGGCCGAGACGATCGAGTCCGCCGTGCTGCGCATCGCGCGGAGCCTCCGGGAGCCACCCGATCGACGCCTCGGCAAGGACGAGGCGCTCGCCGTGCTCCGCCGGCTGCTCGGCGGATACCTGGACCTCGCCTGAGCTCCGCTCCCATCGCCCGTACTATGTCCGGACGTCCGGGGCTTCGGGTCGCTCGCTCTCGCAACTTCGCCCGCGGACGCTCGTCATGAGCACTGTGCGCGCCGATCTGTCCCATCTCGCCGTCGTGCCCGCCTACAACGAGGCGGCCACGGTCGCCGACGTGATCCGCGGCATCCAGCGCGAGGCCCCCGAGTGGGACGTGCTCGTCGTCGACGACGGCTCCACCGACGACACCTTCGCCGTCGCCGAGATGTACGGCGCGCGGGTGCTGCGGCTGCCCTTCAACCTCGGCATCGGCGGCGCCGTCCAGGCAGGGTTCACGTACGCGCGGGAGAACGGCTACGACGTGATGGCCCAGGTGGACGGCGACGGGCAGCACGACCCGGCCGAGCTGCGCAAGCTCACCGAGCACATGCGCGCGCACCCGGAGCTGGACATGGTCTGCGGCTCGCGCTTCATCTCCAGCAACAGCCACCGCTACCCGGCGCCGATCAGCCGCCGGACCGGCATCCACATCTTCGCCTTCCTGCTGTCGCTGTTCGTGCGCCAGCCGATCAGCGACCCGACGTCCGGCTTCCGCCTCTACAACCGGCGCGCCATCCGCCTGTTCGCCTCCGACTACCCGCACGACTACCCCGAGGTCGAGGCGGTGCTGATGCTGCATCACCACCGGTTGCGCATGGAGGAGATCCCCGTGCGGATGTTCCAGCGCGGCGGCGGCGTCTCGTCGATCTCCTCCGGCAAGTCGTTCTACTACATGGTCAAGGTGCTGCTCGCCCTGTTCGTCGGGCTGTTCCGGCGTCGCCCGATCCCGGAGCCGGGCGACCACGCTCCGGTCGCGGCGGGCCAGGGGCTGTAATGGACACGCGGATCCAGCTCGTCGCGATCGTCGGCGCCGTGTTCCTGCTGGTGCTGGTGCTGGAGCTCGTGCGCCGCCGGCGGCTGCTCGAGCGCTACGCGCTGCTGTGGCTGCTAAGCGCGATCGTGCTGCTCGGGTTGGCGCTCTGGCGCGGGGCGCTCGTGGAGCTGGCCCAGGCGGTCGGCATCGCCTATCCGCCCAACGCCCTGTTCTTCGTCGCCTTCGCGTTCGTCCTCGTGCTGCTGCTGCACTTCTCGGTGGCGGTCTCGCGGCTCGGGGACCAGTCCAAGGTGCTCGCCCAGCGCGTCGCGCTGCTGGAGGAGCGCCTGCACCGGTCCGAGCGCGGCGCGGCGGGGGCGGGCGAGCCGACGACCGGCGCCGCCGAGATCGACCCCGCCCCGTCTCAGGCCCCCTTCGCCGAGCACGCCGGGACGCGTCGCTGAGGGCGCGTGCGCAGGGTCCCCACGCCGCTGGCGGCGCTGCTCGCCGCCGCCACGCTCGTCTGCCTCTCGTGGATCGTGCTGCTGGCGCCGCTCCAGGGCCCTGACGAGCACAACCACGTCGCCTACGTACAGCAGCTCGCCGAGACCGGAGACGGCCCGGTGTGGGGCGCCACCGAGGGCGGGACGCACTCGTCGGAGTCCGTCGAGCTCCAGACCTGGCAGGGCCTCTCGGCGCTGATCGGCATGCTCAGCGCCCGCCCGGGATGGACGGAGCCCGAGGAGCGGGCCTACGCCCAGGTCGCGCAGGACGCGCGGCGCGACGACGGCACCGGCCCCAACCCCGTCGCGCAGAACCCGCCCCTCTACTACGCGTACTCGGCGGCCGCGTACAACCTCGGCACGGCCTGGTCGCTGCCCACGCGCCTCACGCTGATGCGGCTGGCGAACCTGCCGCTGTTCCTGGCGATCGTCATCTGCGCGTGGCTCGCCGTCGGCGCGGCTTTCGGCCGCCGCCGCTTCCTCCAGACCGTCGGCGCGGGGATCGCCGCGCTGCTGCCGATGGTCGGGATGATGTCCGCCGTCGTCAACCCGGACATCGCGCTGACCGCGGTGTTCGCCGCGTTCACCGCGCTGGCGCTCACGGCCCTGCGAGTGGGGCCGCGGCCGCCGGTCGTGCTCGGGCTGGCCGCCCTCGGCGCCGCCGCGCTGCTCACCCACGGGCGCGGGCTCGCGATCCTGCCGCCGCTGGCGCTCGTGCTCGCGCTGCTCGGCTGGCGGGCGCTGCGCGAGCTGCCGCCGCGCCGCACGCTGCTGCTCGCCGCCGGCACGCTCGCGGTGGGCGCCGCGGGCGCGGTGGGCGCGTTCTGGTACTCGGCGGCGCACGGCGAGGGCTCGAGCATCGCCGGCGAGGTGGGCAACTCGGCCGGCAGCGGCAACCTGCGTGGGTTCGTCGCCTACGTGTGGCAGTTCTACCTCTCGCCGCTGGTCAGCATGTCGCCGCCGCCCGGCCCCGAGTACGGCTTCCGGCAGGTGTACGTCGACACGTTCGCCGCCGGGACGTTCGGCTCGCTGGAGATCCAGTACCCGCTGTGGGTCTACAGCTGGGTGCAGGTGCTCGTCGGGGCCGGCCTGCTCGTGCTGTTCGGGGCGATCGTGCGCCGCTGGGAGGCGATCCGCGCGCACGTCGCCCCCGTGGCGGTCGTCGCGACGCTCGTCGTCTCCGTGCTGCTGACGATCCACTTCGCCGCCTACGGCGACCTCAGCGCCGGCTCGCCCGACCCGCTGCTCACCGGCCGCTACCTGCTGCCGCTGCTGGTGCCGTTCGCGCTCGCCGCCGTGTTCGTCGTGTCCTCGCTGCCGCGGCGGCTCGGCACCGCGGTCGGCGCCGGCCTGGTGACGGGGTGGGCGCTGATGTCGATCGCCGCGCTGGCGCTCACGCTCGCGAGGTTCTATGTCTAGGGCGCGGATGACGGCCGCCGGCGCCGCGCTCGCCTTCCTCGTCGCGGCGATCGCCTGGGGCATCCCGTTCCTCGACCGGGAGCGCGAGGCCCACACCGGCACCCCGACCCCGCCGCCCTACGCGGAGGTCACGCCGATCGTCCTGAAGCCGGGCGAGGTCGCCTGCCTGGACAGCGTCGCCGTCGAGCCCTCCACGCGGGTCGTGCGCCTGCTCGCCGCCTCCCAGCCGGTCGGCGTGCCGCTGCGCGTCACCGCCCGCGGCGACGGCTGGCGGTCGGAGAGCACGACGTCGGACGCCTACGGCGGCACCGACCCGATCCACGCGCCGCTGTCGCCGCCGCCGCACGCGCTGCTGGCGAAGGTCTGCGTCGGGAACGTCGGCGAGCGCCGCGTCCGGCTCCAGGGAACGATCGAGGCGCGGGTGCAGTCGCGCTCGCGAACCGCGATCGACGGCGAGCCGATCGAGGCGCGCCTGAGCCTCATCCTGCTCGAGGAGGCGCCGGCCCCGATCGTCGACCGGATCGGCACGATCCTCGATCACGTCGCCGCGTTCGACCCGCCCTTCATCGGCTCGTTCTCGGTGGCGCTGCTGCTCGCGCTGCTCGTCGCCGGCGTCCCCGCGGCGGTCGTGTTCGCGCTCTGGCGCTCCCTGCGCGACGACGACCACAGCGAGTAGGCGAGAGCGGCGGCGAGCGCCGCGATCACCAGGCCCCAGCCGAGCGCCTTGCGCCAGTCGTAGTAGGCGGGCGGATCGGTCGTCGCGTACTCCGTGCCCACGATCTGCACGGCGCTCAGCCGGAACGCGTCGCGCGGATGGGAGGTCAGACGCAGACGGACCGGCGCCGGCCCGACGACCTGCAGCGGCACCTTGAAGACGCGACGCGCGCCGACCTGCTCCGCCGAGACGGTCTGTCGCGCGGTCGTGCCGCCGTCCTGCGCCACGATCTCCAGGTCGGCCGACGAGCCGGGAGACGGCGTTCCGTCGGCGAGCACCTCGAAAGCGGTGGTGTAGGCGCCGGACTGAAGCGTGACGGAACGCGACACGCCCGCGCGTTCGCGGACCTCCGGCTCGTACGAGGCCACCCGACCGGTGTCGGCCGGCGTCACGGGCCAGGGGTCGGCTGTGTCGCGCACCACCGGCACGTTGACCGAAGCCGCCCCGCTCGCCGCGAGCAGGGCGCCCGGATACAGCACCCCGGCCGCCGTGATCGCCGCCGTCAGCGCGCCCGCGACGGCGACCAGCGGCCACGTCCATCGCGCCCGAAGCACCACGGCGAGGGGGATCGCCACCAGTGGGATGAGGACGACGAGGTACCGGGCCGGGTAGGCGAAGCGGCTCTCGATCGCGGTGCCGAGGAGCAGCGCCAGGTAGCCGGCGGCGACGAGCAGCCCCACCGCCGCCCAACGCCAACGGACGATCGCAAGCGCGGCGAGGCCCGCGAGGGCGAGCACGTGCACGGGGGCGAACGGCAGCCAGCCGGTGCCGGGGCTGAGGAAGTTGGCGACGGTGCTCGTGTACACCCCGTTGCCGGTCGGCGTGCGCAGGAGCTTGAGCAGGTAGTCGACGGGACCCTCCTGCTCGACGGGAGCCGGCGCCGCCGCGCCCGCCGCGACGACGTCGCCGGGCTCCGACGGAGCGGGGGTCGCGGACGCGTTGGCGACGACCGTCGCGGTGCTGTCCTCCAGCCCGAAGACCGCGGTCGGCATCGGCGACCCGTACCAGGCGTTGAAGGCGACGGCGAGGACGGCCAGGCTCAGCACGATCGGCGCCCCCGCCAACGCCACGGCCTCCACGCGGCCCTGGCGTCGCCCCCACAGCGCGCGCAGCGCGAACGCGACGGCCAGGCCGACAAGCACCGGGATGTAGCGTCCGTGCAGCCAGGGCAGGGCGCCGGCAGCGAACGCGCCCATCACCCATAGGAGCCGCGACCGAGGCCCGTCGACCAGGGCGTTGAGCGCCACCAGCACGCAGAGGGCGGCAACGGTCTCCGGGTAGAGCTGCGTCGCGTAGCCGACGAGCGGCAGCGAGAAGGCGACCAGCGCCCACGCCAGCCAGCCGCGCCAGCCGGCGTCGACGCGCAGCACGAGGCGAAGCAGCAGGGCCGCCGCGAGCGCCGCGACGAGGACCATCACGACCCGCATCCACAGCAGGTCGTCGGTGACCGCGGCGACCGGGGCGAGGATCAGGGGCAGCCCAACCCCGTGAGCGGAGACGAGCCGGCCCGTGCCGAAGTCGGCCGCATGGGCGTCCAGCGCGGCGAGGTTCGTGACCGCCGCGACCCGATCGGGATCCAGGTAGTCGTTGCGGAGGTCCCGATCGCCGTCGCGCGCGATGCTCAGCGCCTCGAGCGCGTAGTGCGGCTCGTCGCCCGTGCTCGCGGGCTGCATCACGTAGAGAGCCGCGCCGTAGACGACCAGCGCGAGGAGGAACGCCAGGACCGGCGCCGGCACCCGCCGGAGCCGCTCCGCGATCACCGATCCGTGCGCCGCAGCCCGAGGATCGAGAGCAGGAAGGACGAGAAGAAGATCTGGATGCCGATGGTGACCAGCGCCGCCGCCAGCACCGCAAGACGCTCCTCCGACAGCGAGCCGAAGCCGCGCTGGGCCCAGGAGACGATGATGACGATGCCGATGATCACCCCGGCCGCGAGCAGGGCGCCGCCTAGCATCAGCCCGTTCTCGAGCCGGAAGCGCGCGCGCATCCGGTCGAACCAGGGGTCCTTCTCACCCATGAAGTACGTGCCGTAGGCGTGGGCGCAGAGCCCGAGCGCCACGATCTGCACCCCGGTGACGAGCAGCAGCGTGCCGCCGATCATCGAGTGCAGCTGGAACTCGCGGCCGAAGACGTCGACCTGGAACAGCACGAGCAGCGAGATCAGCGCGCCGAGGGCCGCCATGACGACGCCCGGGACGATGAAGAGGTGCGTCGGGCTGTGGACCAGGAGGAAGCGCAGATGGCGCCAGCCGTCGCGGAAGCTCGAGAGCTTCGACTCGCCGCCCCGCGGGTGGTACTGGATCGGGAACTCGCGGATGTCGAGGTTCTCCTTCGACGCCCGGATGACCATCTCGGAGGCGAACTCCATGCCGGTCGTGCGGAGGTCGAGCTGCGGCAGCACGTCGCGGCGCACGGCCCGCATGCCGCAGTGCGCGTCGCTCACGCCGGTGCGGAAGAAGAGGTTCAGGATCCCCGTGAGCACCGGGTTGCCGACGTAGCGGTGCAGCCACGGCATCGCTCCCGGGTGGATGTTGTCCATCCGGTCGCCCATGACGAGCTGGGCGCCGTCCTCGAGGTGCGAGACGAACTTCGGGATCTCGTTGAAGTCGTAGGTCAGGTCCGCGTCGCCCATGACGATGTACTCGCCGCGGGCCGCGGCGAAGCCGGCGAGGTAGGCGGAGCCGTAGCCGCGGCGCGGCTCGTGCACCACGCGGGCGCCGGCGGCGGTGGCCAGCGCGGCGGAGTCGTCCTCCGAGGCGTTGTCGGCGACGACGACCTCGCCCGGGATGCCCGCGTCGTCCATCGCGGCGCGGGCGGCGCGGACGCACTCCTCGATGTTCTCCGCCTCGTTGAGGCAGGGGATGACGACCGACACGAGCGGTGTCTGGATCTCGGCCTCAGACGTGCCGAAGGCTGTGCTCTCGATCGTGCTCATTCGCAGATGCGTCCCATGGTGTGGAAGGCGGGTACCCACCGCCTTCAACGGACGAGGTCACAAAAGGTCGCGCAAACGGTGACGGCGGACACTCTAGCCTCCTCGCCCGATGCACATCTGCCTCGTGTATGACTGCGTGTATCCGCTGACGATCGGCGGCGCCGAGCGCTGGTACCGGGCGCTGGCCGAGGCGCTGGTCGCCGACGGCCACGAGGTGACCTACCTCACGCGCCGACAGTGGCCCAAGGGGCAGGACGCCGGGCTGCCCGGAGTCCGCGTGGTCGCGGTGAGCCCGGAGAGCGAGCTCTACGACGCCGCGGGGCGCCGCCGGACGCTCCCGCCGCTGGCCTTCGGGGCGGGCGTGCTGGCGCACCTGCTGCGCCACGGCCGCCGCTACGACGTGGTCCACACGGCGAGCTTCCCGTACTTCTCGCTGCTGGCCGCCGCGGCGGCCCGGCGTCGCGGCCGCTACCGGCTCGTCGTCGACCACCACGAGGTCTGGACGCGCGACTACTGGCGGTCCTACGCGGGCACCGTCACCGGCGGGATCGGATGGCTCGTGCAGAAGGCGTGCCTGCGGGTGCGCCAGACGGCGATCGCCTTCTCGGGCCTCACGGCGCGGCGCTGCGCGAGCGAGGGCCTGCGCGACCGGGTCACCGTCGTCGGTGGCCTCTACACGGGGGACCTCGAGGCCCACGAGGTCCGCGCGGCCGACCCGGTCGTCCTCTACGCCGGCCGCCACATCCCCGAGAAGCAGGTGCCGGCGGTCGTGCCGGCCGTGGCCCGCGCGCACGAGGCGCTCCCCGAGCTGCGCGGGCGCATCCTCGGCGACGGGCCGGACCGCGCCCTCGTCGAGCGCCTCGTGGACGAGGGCGGCCTGCGCGACGTCGTCGC
>JANJUA010000084.1 GCA_024710825.1 Solirubrobacteraceae bacterium | reverse complement strand
CGCCCTGGTGTCCTTCGGCGACGACTACCTCGCCACCTGGGTCGGCGAGCGCTTCCTGCTGCGGCTGCGCGGCCGCTTCTTCGCCCACCTGCAGTCGCTGTCGCTCGACGCGCTCGGCCGCCGCCGCGCCGGGGACCTGCTCTCGCGCCTGACGTCCGACGTGCGCGCGATCGAGTCGTTCGTCCTCACCGGCGTCGGCGAGGCGCTCGGCGCCGTGGCCCGCATCGCCATCTTCGCCGGGGCGCTCGTGCTGCTGTCGTGGAAGCTCGCGCTCGCCGCCGTCGTCGTCGTCCCGCTCTTCTGGCTGGCCGCGCGCGGCTTCTCGCGCCTGGTCAAGCACGCCGCGCGCGAGAAGCGCCGCCGCACCGGCTCGCTGACGACGATCGCCGAGGAGGCGCTCGGCAACGCCGCGCTCGTCCAGAGCCTCAACCGCCAGGACGCCGAGGCCGACCGCTTCCGGCGCGAGAACGAGGCGATCATGGAGGCCGAGCTCGCCTCCACGCGCATCCGCGCGCTCTACTCCCCGATCGTCGACCTCATCGAGCTCGCCGGCGGCATGACGGTCGTCGCCCTCGGCGTGTGGGCGCTGTCCTCCGGCGACCTGACGCTCGGCGGCCTGCTCGTCTTCCTCGCCTACGTCAGCCAGCTCTACGGCCCGGTGCGCTCGCTCGGCTCGCTGGCCAACACGCTGTTCGCGGCGTCCGCCGCCGCCGAGCGCGTCATCGAGCTGCTTGACGAGCGCCCGTCGATCGAGGACGCGCCGCATGCCAGGGCGATGCCCGCCGCCCGCGGCCACGTCGAGCTGCGCGACCTGAGCTTCGCCTACGGCGACGTCGGCGTCCTCGATCGTCTGTCGCTGACGCTCGCCCCGGGCGAGTCGGTCGCGCTGGCCGGGCCGAGCGGCGTGGGCAAGACGACCGTGGCCCGGCTGCTGGCGCGCTTCGTCGATCCTCAGGAGGGCGCCATCCTGCTCGACGGCCACGACCTGCGCGACCTCCGCGTCCACGACGTCCGCGCGCACGTCGGGCTGCTGCTGCAGGACGCGCTGCTCTTCCAGGGCACGGTGCGCGAGAACATCGGCCACGGCCGAGCGGACGCCACGTCCGTCGAGGTCGAGGACGCGGCGCGCGCCGCGGGCGTCGCGGAGCTGCTCGACGCGCGCGTGGGCGAGCGCGGCGGGGCGCTCTCCGGAGGCCAGCGCCGGCGCGTGGCGATCGCCCGGGCGCTCGTGCGCGACAGCGCGGTGGTCGTCCTCGACGAGCCCACCACCGGCCTCGACGCCGAGGCTCGCGACGAGGTCCTCGCCGCGGTCGACGAGCTGCTGCGCGGCCGCACGACGCTCGTCATCTCGCACGACCCGGAGGTGCTCGCCCGCGCCGACCGCGTGATCGAGCTCGAGCCCATCGCGGTGCCGGCATGAGGCCGCTCGGCGCCGGGCGGGAGATCGTCCCCGGGGTGCGGGTCACCGAGCACCTGCACCGCTCCAACCACCTCGACGTCTACGCCGCCCACGACGAGCGCCGGCTCGCTCCGGTCGTCGTCAAGGCGCCGCGTCCCGATCGCCTCCGCGACGCGGCGGTCGTCCGACACCTGCTGCGCGAGGGGCGCCTGCTGCGCCGCCTCGCGCACCCGCACGTCGTGCGCGCCTACGACGTCGTGCGCGAGCCGCGTCCCGCGATCGTGCTCGAGACCGTCGGAGGGGAGACGCTGCGCCACCTCTTCTCCCGGGTGCGCCTCGGCGCCGGCGACCTGCGCGAGCTCGGCGCCCAGCTCGCGTCGGCGGTCGGCTACCTGCATGCCGAGGGCATCCTGCACCTCGACCTCAAGCCCTCCAACGTCATCGCCGACTGCGGGCGGGCCAAGCTCCTGGATCTGTCGATCGCGCAGCGCCCGGGCCGCGTGAGCAAGGGCCGCGGCACCTGGCTGAACATGGCGCCCGAGCAGGCGGCGGGCGGGATCGTCGGTCCTGCCGCGGACGTATGGGGCATCGGCACCGTGCTGTGGGAGGGCGCGACCGGGGAGGGCCCGTTCGACGACCGCGATCAGTCCGAGGAGCGCGCCGCGCCCGTCCGCGAGCTCCGCCCCCGGCTGCCCAAGGCGCTGGCCGCCGCGATCGACGCCTGCCTCGAGCCGGACGCCGCCCGGCGCCCCGGCGTGCCGGAGCTGGCGCGCGCCCTCGCGACATAAGGGCGATCAGCCGTCGACCGCCGCGGGCGCCTCGCGCCACGGCACGGTGACGACCTCGATCGGGTCGCGGAAGCCCTGCAGGTCGATCGTCCGCGGCGCGCTCGTGACGAGGCCGTCGCCGGCGGCCGCGACCGCCCGCGCGCTCGCGAGCACCTCGTCGCCGGCGGCGGCGTCGACCAGGCGCGCCGCCTCGTGCACGCCGCGCCCGACGTAGTCGCGCCCTCGGCTCGTGGCGGTCGCCGTGTGGATGCCGACGCGGACGGGCGGGAGCCGCCCGCCGCCGGCCCGGTGCTCGGCCAGGGCGGCCTGGATCGCGCCGCCCGCCCGGATCGCGTCGGCGGCGTCCTCGAACGCGACGAAGAAGCCGTCGCCCTCATGCTTGATCTCGCGACCGTGCGCGGCCACGAACTGCTCGCGGATCGTGGCGTCGTGGCGGGCGAGCAGCTCGTTCCAGCCCTCGTCTCCCAGCTCCTCGAGCAGGCGCGTGGAGCCGACCATGTCGGTGAACATGAACGTCACCAGCGAGGGTGAGGGCGCGACGGCGGCGGAGGCGATGCCGGGCTCGAGCGCCATCGAGGCGCGCATGCGGGCGAGCGTGGCCTGGGCGGCCTCGGCCTCGAGCGCCGCGCCGCCGTCGTCCCCGACCGCCTCCAGGGCGCGGCTCAGCAGCAGGCGGGCGCGCGCCGCCTCGTAGGGCGCGCGCAGCTCGAACCAGCCGGCGATCCCCTCCCGGAGCCGCGCGACGGCCTCGTCCCGGCGCTGCTCGGCGAGCGCCACGTGCCCGGCGGCGACCGCCGCGGCGGCGCGCCCGAACCCGGTGTCCGACTCGGCCGCGTGCTCGGCGAGCCGCTCGGCCGCCCCGCGTGCCGCATCGAGGTCGCCGGCGCCGATCGCGACGGGTACGCTCGCCCCGAGCAGGACGCCGATGTCCTTGACGATGCCGTCGCCGGCGGTCAGCAGGCGCCGGAGCGTCCGCAGGGTCCCGGCGAAGTCGCCCTCCGCGGCGCGCAGCAGCGACCAACCGGGATCCGGCTCGCCGCCGAGCTCCGAGCAGCGCCGGAACGCGGCGACGGCCTCGTCGCGGTTGCCGCGCCGGCGCTGGATCTCGCCGAGCTCGCCCCAGCCGAACCAGGAGAAGCGCGGGGCGGCGGCGTCGAGCTCCTCGATCGCCGCCCGGGCCTCGCGCTCGGCGTCGTCGAGCGTGCCGAGCATGCGCAGCACCTCGGCCCGGTGGAAGCGACACAGGCCCGGGAAGCCGTTGACCGCGTTGCGCTCGCACCAGCGCGCCGACGCCTCGGTCCACTCGCCGGCGCGACGCCAGTCGCCGCTGTTGCGGCACGCGAAGATCGTGGCGCACAGGATCGTCCCGGTGGTGTCGAGGTCGAGCCCGCCCGCCAGCGCGAGCGCGCTGGCCTCGTCGATGTAGCCGCCGGCCTCCTGCACCCGACCCGCCGCGAGCGTTGACAGCCCGAGGTAGACGAGCCCGAGGCCCTCCAGCGCGCGGTCACCGAAGCGGCGCCCGTCCTCGACGACCCCGCGGGCCGTCTCGATCGCCTCCTCGACACGCCCGTCGCGCAGCATCGGGTGGATGCCCATGAGGTGCAGGCGCACGTGCTCGGGGCCCTCGTCGAGCTGCTCCAGCAGCCGTCGCGCGCGGGCGCCCCAGCCGCCGGCGAGCGCGTCGTCGCGCCGCTCCCAGTACAGCGTGGCGAGCAGCAGGGCGACGCGAGCGGCGTCCCGCGTCGCGCCGACCCCGTCGTAGGCGCCGTGGGCGCGCTCCAGCGCGTCGAGCATGGCGGCGAACCGTCCCGACCAGCGCGCTGCCTCCGCCAGCCGCTCCAGGTCGGCGGGCTGCAGCGGCGCTTTGCCGTCGACTTCGCGAAGGCGCTCGTAGGCGCGGTCCCACGCCCGGGCGTCGTACGCCTCCCGCCCCTCCTGCAGCGCGTCGGGCGTCTGCATGGGCGGAGTCTCTCACCGTGGGCTACGGCATGCCAGAGGCTCAGACGACGAGCCCGCGCTCGTGCAGCAGCGCCAGCACGCGGTCGAGCCCGGCGTCGCCCGGCCGCAGCACGAGGTCGGCCGCCTCGGGCCGCTCGTACGGGTCGTCGATGCCGGTGAACCCGACGATCTCCCCGGCGCGCGCCTTCGCGTACAGCCCCTTGGGGTCGCGCCGCTCGCACTACTCCAGCGGCGTGTCGACGAAGACCTAGACGAAGTCAAGCTCGGCGTCGGCGTGGGTCGCGCGCGCCGCCGCCCGGTCCGCCTCGTAGGGCGAGACGACCGAGACGATCGCGATCACGCCGGCGTCGGCCAGCAGCTTGGCGGCCTCCGCGGTCCGGCGCACGTTCTCGCGGCGGTCGGCGGCGCTGAAGCCGAGGTTGCCGTTGAGCCCGTGGCGCAGGTTGTCGCCGTCGAGGCGGTACGCGGGGATCCCCGACTCGACCAGCCGCTGCTCCAGGGCGCCCGCGATCGTCGACTTGCCCGAGGACGGCAGCCCCGTCATCCAGATCGTCGCGCCCGTGTGGCCAAGCGCCGCGCGGCGCTCCTCCCGGGTGATCTTCGTCTCCTCCCAGACCACGTTCTCCGAGCGGCCGGCGCCGGCGGCCGGGGTCGCGCGGAGAGGCTCGTCGGGGTCGAGCAGCATCCCGGCGGCGAGCGTCTCGTTCGTCGCCTCGTCCACGAGGATGAACCCACCCGTGCCGCGGTTGCGGCGGTAGGCGTCGTAGGTGACCGGCGCGCTCGTGCGCAGGCGGACGCGGCCGATCTCGTTGAGCTCGAGCGCGGTCGCGTCGCTGTCGCGGTGCAGGGTGTCGACGTCGATGCGGTGCAGCAGCTCGTTGGCGACGGCGCGCACCGTCTTCGTGGTGTGCTTGAGCACGTAGCGCCCGCCGACCTGCAGCGGCGCCTCCGACATCCAGCAGACGATCGCGTCGAGCTCGCGCGAGACGGTCGGGTGGTTGTGCGGGCGCGCGATGAGGTCGCCGCGCGAGATGTCGATGTCGTCCGCCAGCCGCAGCGTCACCGACATCGGCGGGAACGCCTCCGCGACGGTCCCGTCGAACGTGTCGATCGACGTGATGCGGGTCTCCGCCCCGGACGGCAGGATCACCACGTCGTCCCCGGCGCGCAGGACGCCGCTCGCCATCTGGCCGGCGTAGCCGCGGTAGTCGTGCTGCTCGCCCTGCGCGTCGCCGGGCCGCACCACCCACTGCACCGGGAAGCGCGGGTCGATCAGGTTGCGGTCCGACGCGATGTGGACGTGCTCGAGGTGGTAGAGCAGCGGCGGGCCCCCGTACCACGGCATGTTCTCGCCGCGGTCGACGACGTTGTCGCCGTTCAGCGCCGAGATCGGGATGAAGGTGATGTCGGAGATCTCGAGCTTGGACGCGAACGAGGTGAACTCCTCGACGATCGCGTCGAAGACGGCCTGGTCGTGGTCGACGAGGTCCATCTTGTTCACGCAGACGACGAGGCGCGGCGTGCGCAGCAGCGAGCTGATGAACGCGTGGCGGCGCGACTGCTGGACGACGCCGTTGCGGGCGTCGATGAGCACGATCGCCAGGTCGGCGGTCGACGCGCCCGTGACCATGTTGCGCGTGTAGCGGACGTGGCCGGGGGTGTCGGCGATGATGAACGACCGCCGCGGCGTGGCGAAGTAGCGGTAGGCGACGTCGATCGTGATGCCCTGCTCGCGCTCGGCGCGCAGCCCGTCGGTCAGCAGCGCCAGGTCGACGGTGCCGTTGTCGCCGTGGCGGCGGCGCGAGGCCTCAGCGACCTGCGCGAGCTGGTCCTCGAAGAGCGCCTTCGAGTCGAACAGCAGGCGCCCGATGAGCGTCGACTTCCCGTCGTCGACGGAGCCCGCGGTGGCGATCCGCAGCAGGCCGCTCGACGCGACGCCGGACTGCAGCGCGGCCATGTCGCCGTTGGTCGATGCGCCCGGCATCAGAAGTAGCCCTCCTTCTTGCGGTCTTCCATCGCCGCCTCGGTCGCGCGGTCGTCGGCGCGGGTCTCTCCGCGCTCGGTGATCCGCGTGGCCGTGATCTCCGCCACGACCGTCTCCAGCGTCGAGGCGGTCGAGGCGACCGCTCCCGTGCAGCTCATGTCGCCGACGGTCCGGTAGCGCACGCTCTCCTCGAACGGCTCCTCGCCGGGGATCAGCTCCGTGAACGGCGCCGTCGCGTAGAGCATCCCGTCGCGCCGGAAGACCTCGCGCCGGTGCGCGAAGTAGATCGGGGGCAGCTCGAGCCGCTCGCGGGCGATGTACTGCCAGACGTCCAGCTCGGTCCAGTTGGAGATCGGGAAGACGCGGACGTTCTCGCCCTTGCGGATCCGCCCGTTGTAGACGTTCCACAGCTCCGGGCGCTGGTTCTTGGGGTCCCAGCCGCCGAAGTCGTCGCGGAAGGAGAAGATGCGCTCCTTCGCGCGGGCGCGCTCCTCGTCGCGGCGCGCGCCGCCGAAGGCGGCGTCGAAGCGGTGCTCGGCGATCGCGTCGAGCAGGGTCACGGTCTGCAGCCGGTTGCGCGAGGCCCGCGGCCCCGTCTCCTCGACCACGCGGCCCTTGTCGATCGACTCCTGGACGGACGCGACGATCAGCCGCTCGCCCAGCTCGGCGATCCTCCGGTCGCGGAACTCGATGACCTCGGGGAAGTTGTGCCCGGTGTCGACGTGCATGAGCGGGAACGGGAAGCGCCCCGGCCGGAACGCCTTCTCGGCGAGCCGCAGCATGACGATCGAGTCCTTGCCGCCGCTGAACAGCAGGACCGGCCGCTCGAGCTCGGCGGCGACCTCCCGGAAGATGTGGATCGCCTCGGACTCGAGGACGTCGAGGTGGGAGATGTCGTAGCTCATGTCTGTATCTGGGGTGTCCTGGTGGTGCGTGAGCGGTAGATGAGCCAGCTTCCGATGGCGATGGCGACGGGGACGCCGACGATGACGCCCAACCCGATGTTCGCACCTGCCTTCGTCAGCATGCCGAAGGCGGACGCGAAGAGCACCACGCCGAGGGTGATGCGCAGGCCGATCGTAGGCACGTGCGCCATCAGCCCCGTGCCGATCCACACGCCGGGCAGCGACCCGACGAGGATGTTCAGCATGAGGCCGTAGTCGATGTTGCCGAACGCGAGGTGGGTCAGCGCGGCGACCCACAGCAGCACGGACGCGTGGAAGACGTCGGTCCCGACGACGCGCTGCGGGACCAGGCGGAAGACGAGGATCAGAGCGAAGCCGATCAGCGCGCCGCTGCCGACCGACGTCAGCCCGATGAGGACACCGAGGACGAAGCCGATCCCCGCGGCGAGGATCTTGGTCTTCGCCGTGAACGCGAAGCTCTCGGTCTCGCGGTCCGCCAGGCGCGTCACGAACAGCGCGCGGAAGAGCACCGCTCCGCCCACGATGAAGAGCGCGCAGGCGAGCGATATCAGCAGCGTGTCCTCGAACGAGTCGCCGTAGCGCTTCTCGATCCACTCGATGGCCAGCACGCCGACGATCGCGCCGGGGCACGAGCCGACGCCGAGCCACAGCGCGGTGCCCAGGTCGACGTTCCCCTTGCGCAGGTGCCGCCAGGCGCCGAGCGTCTTCGTGACGGCGCCGTAGGCCAGGTCCGTGCCGATCGCGACCACGGGCTTGGTCCCGAAGACCAGGATGAGCAACGGCGTCATGAGCGATCCGCCCCCGATGCCGGTCATCCCGATCAGGATGCCGACCCCGAGGCCGAAGAGGACGATGAGGGGGTCCATGCGCGGTGCTCAGGCTACGTGGATGCCGCACTCGACCTTGTCGAGCCCGTTCCAACGGCCTTCGCGTCCGTCGCCCGGCTGGGTGCACGGCCAGCAGCCGATCGACGCGTAGCCGCGATCGTGGAGCTGGTGGTAGGGGACGTCGTTGGCGGCGATGTAGCGCCAGACGTCGGCCTCGGTCCAGTCGGCGAGAGGGTTCAGCTTCCACAGCTCGTGCTTGCGGTCCCAGTCGAGCTTGGGCGTGTCGGCCCGCTCCGGCGACTGCTCGCGGCGCAGACCGGCGATCCAGGCGTCGGCGCCGGCCAGCGTCTCGCGCAGCGGCCGGACCTTGCGCAGCTCGCAGCAGCGGTCGGGGTCGCGCTCCCACTGGCGGTCGAGCTGCTCCCCGCGGACGCCCTCGATCGCGATGTCGTAGTGCTCCTCGAGCGTCCGCCACGCGTCGCGGGTCTCGGGGAACAGCGCGCCGGTGTCGAGGGTGAACACGCGCGCCGCGGGTGCCGCGCGCACGACCATGTCGAGGATCGCGCTCGCCTCCTTCTGGAAGGAGCAGGCGACCGCGAGGCGCGGGTAGCGCGCGGCGGCCTCGGCGATGAGCTCCTGCGCCCCGAGGTGCTCGAGGTCGTCGATGGCGGGCTCGAGGGCGGCCATGGCTACGCCGGGGTGGGCTCCTCGGCGGCGGTGACGACCGTGCTCATTCCCGCAATGTACTAAACCCGAGCGGATTTCGCCTATTTCACTTTGGACCGCCACGAGCGCGACGCGGGATGACGGGGGTGCGCTCCCTCTACGCACCTCAGCTCGTCGCACCTGGCGCGGTTTCTCCGCCGGGCGCTCGGGCGCGCCGCCGGCTAGCCCCAGGGCATGCCGTCGCCCCAGGGCGTCGGCCCGGCCACGTCGCGGTCCGCGCCCTCCAGCAGCGCGGTGCGCTGCCACGGGTTCCGCGGCGGGCCGGCCGGCGCCGGCGTCGGCGCGGTGGCGCGCATGAAGTGCTCGAGGGCCGCCACGACGGCGGCGGCCTCCTCGGGCGTGGCTCCGGGGGCGACGATCTCGAGCTGCGGGCGGCGGTTGGGCACGATGCGGCAGGCTACCGCTCCATGATCTCGCTCGACGTGCTGAACCACGACGCGGTGCTCGCCGCCGTCACGCCGGAGGAGGCCATCGCCCGCGTGCGCGACGGCTTCCTGCGCCACCACCGCGGCGAGTGGGCGATGCCGGCGAAGGTGTACCTCGACAGCCCGCCGTACGGGGACTTCCGGGCGATGCCCGCCCGCGGCGGCGAGCTGGCGATGCTGAAGTGG
>JANJUA010000062.1 GCA_024710825.1 Solirubrobacteraceae bacterium | reverse complement strand
GTCGTCCTGCCCGTCGTCGGCGCCGAGGCCCACCGTGCCCGCTTCCACGACGACGCGCTCCAGCCACCGGACCTGACCCAGGACGGGCGGCCCGTCGCCCTCCAGCATCACGTACCCGCCGAGCGCGATCTCGAGGCCCTCGAGGGGCGCCTGCAGCGTGAAGGTGCGTCCGTCGAGCGAGCCCGCGAGCGGCAGGACGGCCCGCTCGAGCTCCGCGCGCAGGGTCCGATAGCCCTCCATGCGCGTCCGCGAGCTCGCCATGTCGACAGCGTCCACCGCGACGGCTCGGCGGGCAACCGCGCCCGCTTGCGCGCGGTGCGGGTGCGCGCACGCCGATCGGACGCCGGTCGGCGCGCCGGCGCCGCTGCCGGCGCAAGCGACGGCTGCCGGGACGCGTCCAGCTCTCAAGCTCTCTCGATCGGTAGGCGAGCGCTTGACTGGGACTCGGGCTGCGGGGATAGTCCGCGCATGGCCTCGGCGGGCAGGGAGGAGAGCCAGCACGACGAGTTGTCGGTGCGCGTGGTGCTCGCCGACGACAGCTTCCTGCTTCGAGAGGCGCTCCTCCACGTGCTCGACCAGGCGGACGGGATCGACATCGTGGCGACGTGTGGAGACCGCGACACGCTCTACGCGGCCGTCGACGAGCACCACCCCGACGTGGTGGTCACCGACATCCGGATGCCGCCCGGATCGAGCGACGAGGGTCTGCAGGTCGCCGACCGGCTGCGTGAGAGCCACCCCGGCACGGGCGTGGTCGTGCTCAGCCAGTTCTCCGATCCGCAGTACGGCCTCAAGCTGCTCGACCGCGGATCCGACGGCCGCGCCTACCTGTTGAAGGACCGGATCCGCTACCGGGGCCAGCTCGTCTCCGCCATCGAGACCGTCGCCCGCGGCGGCTCGATGATCGACGCGAAGGTCGTCGACGCGCTGATCACCGCGCGCACGGCGGCGGAGAGCTCGCCGCTGACCGAGCTGACGCCGCGCGAGCTGGAGATCCTCTCCTTCGTCGCCCGCGGCCACAGCAACCAGGCGATCGCCGACGAGCTCGTGCTGACCAAGCGCGCGGTGGAGAAGCACATCAACGCGATCTTCCTCAAGCTGGGGCTCCAGCATGCGCTCGACGTGAGTCGGCGGGTCAAGGCCGCGCTGATCTACCTCGCCGAGCACCCGCGCATCTAGGGCGATGGGGCGACGAGGTCCCGCTCGGGTGTGGCGGCCGCCGAGGTCGCGGGCTGCTCGAGGCTGCGGTACACCGCCCACCCGACGGCGACCATCGGCACCGCCAGGAACGCGCCGACGATGCCGAGGAGCTGGCTGCCGACGATCACGGCCGTCAGCGTGATGATCGGGTGGAGGTTCACCGTCTGCTGGTAGACGAGCGGGGTCACGAACATGGAGTCCAGCTGCTGGCCGACGAGGATCACCAGCGCGATCGCGACGGCGCCGCCGGGACCGACCGCCGCGAGCGTCACGAGGACGATCACGACCCCCGAGACCCATGCGCCGAGGATCGGGACGAACAGGCACACGAACGTCAGCAGCGCCAGCGTGCCGGCGTGGGGCGTCCCGATCACGACCATCCCGAGCGTGATCACGACGGAGTCGATCAGGGCGATGAGCGCGATGCCGCGGACGTAGCCGGTCGCCGCGCGCCAGGCGGCCGACCCGCCCGCGGCGACGCGGTCGCGGTTGCGCGGGCCGGCACGGGCCCGGATCCAACCCCAGATCGCCTCGCCGCCCGTGAGGATGTAGAGGAGGAAGACGATCATCAGCAGCGCCCCGCTGACGGCCTGCGCCGCGAGCGAGAGCCCGCCCAGCGCCCCGCTCACGAGGCCGCCGGCCGCGTCCTTGGCGGCGGGCAGGATGCCCCTGAGGAAGTCGCGGACCTGCGCCTCGTGCTCGGCGACCCACTGGTTGTTGGCCTGCAACCACGCCACGATCTCATCGGCGCCCTGCCCGATGTCGTCGCCGACCTGGCCGAGGTTGCCGAACAGCGAGTCGAGGAAGATCCACGTCAGGCCGGCGCCGACGACCACCACCCCGACAGTGCACCCCGCGACGGCCAGGGCGCGCGGGAAGCCGCGGCGGGTCGCGAGCTCGATCAGCGGTACGAGCTGCGTGGCCACGAGCGCCGCGACGATCAACGGCAAGGTCGCGGTGCGCGCGTACCAGACCGCGCCGCCCACCAGCAGCACGCCGGCGGTGACCAGCAGCGCCTTGACGCTCCAGCGCGCCATCTCCTCGCCGGCGGGGGCGCGTTCACGCAGCTCAGCCATCGGCGCATCGCCTCACGCCCCAAGCGTCGCGCCGCGCGGCACGGGCTGCCACCGTGCGAGCACCACTTCCCGCGGGCGCGCACGACCGGCGACGGCATGCGCACACCGTGGTCGCGTCGTGATCCGGCCTCGATCATGGGCCGATGGCAACCCCGGGGCGCCTTGCCTGACCGCATGCGGCTGAAGGTGTGCCGCCTCCGGCCGGACGCGCCGCCGACCGGCGAGCTCGTCGGCGCGATAGAGCGCATGGCCGTGACCCGGCAGGCCCGCGTCGCCGACGCCCTCTGCGTGGCGCGCACGACCGAAGGGGAGCTCGCCGCGATCGACCTCCCGGTCGCCCGGGCCGGCGCCGGGATCGTCGACCTGCTCGACTTCCGCCTGGCACCGGACCGGCGACGGAAGCTGACGGCCAGGACGCTGACTCAGCGACCCGACGGCGTCGCGCCGGCGACGGTACGCGCCATCGGGGAGACGCTCGGGCCGGGCACCGCGGTGGTCGCGTTCCTGGTGACCGGCACGTCGCCGCTGCTCGACGCCGCCGTCGCGCGCTGTGGCGGCTGGATGGTCGCCGACGTGCCGACGACGGCGCGGGCGCTCGCGGGCCTCGACGCCGTCCTGCTGAAGGTCGTCGCGACGAGCCCGCGGTAGCGCGACGTGCCGGTCAGCGACCCGAGGGCGATCGCGACGAGCGAGTCCCCGGCGGTCGAGGCCCTGGCCGCCGCCGGGACGATCCTCGCCGACGTTCTCGGACGAGGCATGTCGGCGGTTCGAGGCTCCCCTCCGGCGTCACGGGACTTGGATGATCGTCTTCCCCGTGGTCCGCTCGGTCGGGGTGAGGGCGGCGACGGCGTCGTCGAGGGTCGCGACGGTGCCGACGTTCGTCCGCAGCCGTCCGTCGCGCACCCGCTGGACGATCTCGGTCAGTTGACCGCGATCGCACTCGACCACGAAGTCGACCGCCAGGCCGTCGGCGGGCCGTGCCTCGGGCGGCCCGACGACGGACACCAGGGTTCCGCCGGCGCGGATCAGGCCTGCGGACCGCTTCTGGACGGCCCCGCCGATGACGTCGAAGACCAGGTCGACGCCGCCGACGCCTTCCAGGCCGTCGGCGTCGAGGTCGAGGAACTCGTGCGCGCCGAAGTCGAGCGCCCGGTGGCGATCGGCGGCGCGTCCGGTGCCGATGACGTAGGCGCCGGCCTCGCGTGCGAGTTGCGTCACCATCGATCCGACCGCGCCGGCCGCACCGTGCGCGAGGACGCTCTGCCCCGCCCGGAGGCGACCGTGGTCGAACAGCCCCTGCCACGCGGTCAGACCGGAGATCGGCAGGCTCGCGCCCACCGTGAAGTCGACGTCGCCCGGCAGCGGCGCGAGGTTCCGCGCCTCGATCGCGACGTGCTCCGCCAGGGTGCCGTCGCGATGCCAGTCGGCGAGGCCGAACACCCGCTGCCCCACCGACACCCCCGTCGTGCCGTACCCGAGGGCCGCGACCACTCCGGCCAGCTCGTGGCCGGGGATCGACGGCGTCCGGTCACGGCCGAGGCGGTCGGTCCAGGTCGAGGGCCATTCCAGCTCGGTCGGGACGAATCCCGACGCGCGAACCTGCACGACGACGTCGTTGATCGCCGCCGCCGGCTCGGGCCGGTCCATCAGCTTCATCCCGGCCGTCCCCGCGGCCTCGTCGGTCACCACCATCGCCTTCATCGGGCACCTCCTGGTCATCGAGCTCTCGCCTCTCGCCCCACGCCGCGGGTCCGGCCGCGCCAGCGGGCGGATGCCCGGCCGGCGGAGGTCCAGGCGACGTGACGCCGTTCGCGAGGACTCGGCGTTGCATGGGCGCTCTCGTAGGCGACGAGATCGCGTGCTTGGCGTAGCGCGCCACCAGCCCAGCCTAGAAGGAGCGGCGCCCGGCGGGCACCGGCCGGCCGGCCGCCGCCCAGATGGCGCGCCCCGCCGGCAGTCCGCCGTGCGTGCCGCCG
>JANJUA010000024.1 GCA_024710825.1 Solirubrobacteraceae bacterium | reverse complement strand
GGGGGCTGAGCATGGAGCGCCGGGCGGGGACCGTGACGCTCGCGCACCGCGGGCGCTCGATCGGGCGCGCGCGATTCGTGCTCGCCGGCGACGCCGCGCGCGGCTCGGCGCGGGTGCGGCTCAACGCGCACGGGCGCGAGGCGCTCCGCGGCAAGCGCCGGATCGAGGTGGCGGCCACCGTGCGGGAGCGGGTGCCCGCCAGCCGCACGGCGCTCACGCTGCGCCGCTGACCGTCGCGCGCTCCAGGTCGAGGAGCGCCCGCTTGCGCTCGAGCCCGCCCGCATAGCCGGTGAGCGTGCCGTCCGAGCCGATCACCCGGTGGCAGGGGATGACGACGGCGATCGGGTTGCGGCCGTTGGCGTGGCCGACGGCGCGGGCGGCGCCCGGCCGGCCGACCGCGACCGCGAGCTCGGCGTAGGTCACGGTCTCGCCGTAGGGCACCTCGCGCAGCGCGTCCCACACGCGGCGCTGGAACGGCGTCCCGACGGGCGCGAGGGGCAGGTCGAAGGCCTCGAGCTCGCCGGCGAAGTACGAGCGCAGCTGCTCGGCCGCCTCGGCGAAGGCGCGATCGTCGCGGCGCGCGAGGGCGGGAGCGACGGGGCGGGGCATCGTGTGCAGCCCCGAGATCGCAGCGCCGTCGCCGGTGAGCAGCAGTTCGCCGATGGGGCTCTCGAGGACTGAGTAGACGGTCATGCGCGGTGGACGGCCGCCGGCGCCGCGGCGTGAGTTGACGGTACCGTTCAAGACGGGATGGCGGTCGACGAACGGCAGGAGCTGGTGGCTTGCGTACGCGCGATGTACGACGCGTTCAACGCGCGCGACGTCGGCGCCGCGCTGAAGTACGTCCATCCTGACATCGAGCTGCGCCCCGCGGGCACGGCGGCGGTCACCGGTCGCGCGGTGTACGCGGGCCATGAGGGCATTCGGGAGTACTTCGCCGACGTGGCGCAGGTGTGGCCCGAGGGCTTGGAGGTCCGGCCGGTGGACTTCCGGGCGGTCGCCGGATCCGTGGTCGCCTTCGGCACGGTCCACGGCGACGACGGAAGCGGGCCGATGCAGGACGACGTCGTCTGGGTCTGGCGGTTGCGCGACGGCCTCGTCACCTCAGGTCAGGTCTTCTCGACGCGCGGCGCCGCGATGAAGGCGGCGCGCCACGGCGGCCGGTAGCCGGCCGATAACGTCCTGGGCCATGCGCAAGCTCGGGACGACCGATCTCGACGTCTTCGGCCTCTGCCTCGGCGGGAACGTGTTCGGATGGACCGCGGACCGCGACGCCACGTTCGCCGTGCTCGACGCCTACGCCGCCGCGGGCGGGAACTTCGTCGACACCGCGGGGTCCTACGGGAACTGGGTGCCGGGCAACCCGCCGGGCTTCTCGGAGACGCTCATCGGCGAGTGGATGGCCGCGCGCGGGACGCGCGACCGCATGGTCGTCGCGACGAAGGCGAGCCGCGACGGCGGGCTCGGCGCGGCGGCGGTTCGCGAGAAGGCGGAGAGCTCGCTGCGGAGGCTGCAGACGGATCGCATCGACCTCTACTACGCCCACTTCGACGACCCCGACACGCCCCTGGAGGAGACGCTCGGCGCCTTCGACGCGCTCGTGCGCGAAGGCAAGGTGCGCCACATCGCGGCCTCCAACCACGCGCCGGCGCGGCTCGCCGAGGCGCTCGCGATCTCCGACCGCGAGGGCTTCGCGCGCTACGAGGCGCTCCAGCCGCTCTACAACCTCGTGGAGCGCGAGCAGGTCGAGGGCGAGCTCCAGGAGCTGTGCCTGCGCGAGGGCGTCGCGATCCTGCCGTTCTACGCGCTGGCGCGCGGCTTCTTGACCGGCAAGTACCGCCCGGGAAGCACGCCCCCCGACAGTCCGCGGGCGGGCGCCGCGGGCGCGTACCTCGAGACCGAGCGCGGGCGTGCGGTGCTGGACGCGCTCGACGAGATCGCCGCCGCGCACGAGACGACCGTCGCCGCGGTGGCGCTGGCGTGGCTGCTGGCCCAGCCGGGCGTCGCCGCCCCGATCGCGAGCGCGCGCGACGTGGAGCAGCTCGAGGCGCTGCTGCCCGTCGTGGAGCTCGCGCTCGCTCCCGACGAGCTGCGGCGCCTGACCGACGCCGGGGCATGAGCGCCTCCTTCACGTCGCCGCTCGCCGAGGCGCTGGCACCCGGCCTGCTGGAGCGCTTCGACCGCTACGCCCGCATCGGCACGCAGGCGCGGCGCGACCGCACGCAGAGCCCCTCCTCGCCGGGTCAGCTCGAGCTCGGCCGCCTGCTCGTCGACGAGCTCCTGGAGCTCGGGCTCGCCGATGCGGCGATCGACGACGACGGCTACGTCTTCGCCACCCTGCCCGGCGACGGTCCCGTGATCGGGCTCATCGCGCACGTCGACACCTCGCCGGACGCGCCCGGCGACGGCGTGGAGCCGATCGTGCATCGCGGCTACGACGGCGGCGTGCTGAGGCTGCCGCGGGGTGGGACGGTGCTCGATCCCGAGGAGATGCCGGAGCTGCGCAGCGCCGCGGGCCACGACGTCGTGACGTCCAGCGGCGACACCCTCCTGGGGGCCGACGACAAGGCGGGCGTGGCGGAGATCATGTCCGCGGTCGCCTGGCTCGTCGCGCACCCGGAGCTGCCCCGGCCGACGCTGCGGATCGGCTTCACCGTCGACGAGGAGGTCGGGCTGGGCGCGTCGCGGTTCGACGTGGAGCGCTTCGGCGCGCGCTGCGCTTACACGATCGACGGGTCCTCGCTCGGCGAGCTCCAGGACGAGACGTTCTCCGGCTGGGGCGTCACCGTGACGATCCACGGCCACGACGTCCACCCGGGCTTCGCGACCGGCAAGCTGGTCAACGCCACCCGGCTCGCCGGGCAGGTTCTCGTCGCGCTGCCGCCCGAGCTGACGCCGGAGGCCACCTCGGGGCGCGAAGGGTTCGTCCACGTCTACGAGGTCGAGGGCAACGCGGCGCGGACGGAGATCCGCGCGATCGCGCGCGACTTCGACGACGACCTGCTCGCGGCGCACCTCGCGACGCTGCGGCGCGTCGCGGAGGAGGTCGCCGCCGCGGAGCCCCGTGCCCGGGTCGAGGTCGTCGCCCGGCCGCAGTACCCGAACATGCGGCGCTTCCTGGCGGGGGATCCGGAGATCGTCGAGAAGGCGGCGGCTGCGCTGCGGGCCGAGGGCATCGAGCCGGTCCGCACGGCGATCCGCGGCGGGACCGACGGGTCGATGCTCAGCGAGATGGGACTGCCGACCCCGAACCTGTTCACCGGCGGCCATGAGTACCACTCGGTGCGCGAGTGGGCGTCGCTTCAGGAGATGGCGGCGGCCGCGGCGACGATCGTCCGGCTGGCGCAGGAGTGGGCCGCCTAGTCTCCGGGCTCCTTACTGGCAAGGAGGCTCGCCGTGCTCGTCCGTTCCCGCCTGGCCGTGGTGGCCGGGATCCTGCTGTTGCCGTTGACCGCCGCGGGCGCCTACGCCGCGGGCCAGGGCTCCCGCGATGACGCTCCGCCCACCGCCGTCCGGGAGGTGCTCGCGCAGGTCGACGACCCGGCGGGCGCCAAGGGCCGGACCCTGGCGCTCTCGCGGGTGACGATCCCGCCGCGGACCGCGCTGGCGCTCCATCGCCATCCCGGCAACCAGATCGCCTACATCCAGCGCGGGACGCTCACGTACACCGTCCGGTCGGGCGTGGTGTCGGTGTACCGGGGGCCGGCGGACGGCTCCGCCCGACTCGTGCGGAAGGTGCGCCCGGGGCAGACCGGCGTGGTGCGCCGGGGCGAGTGGGTGGTCGAGCGCCCGGGCGACGTGCACTTCGGCGCGAACCGCGGCAGCGGGCGGGTGGTGATCCTGCTGGCGACGCTGTTCCGCAAGGGGGCGCCGGCCTCGATCGAGGTTCCCGAGGGCTGACGCCCTCTCGCCGCCGGCTGCGACCGCGCGCCCGGGCGGTGGGGTGGGTTTCCACCCCGCCGGGTTGGGGGAGTCGCAGGGCTGTGCCGTTGCCCCGGTTTGGAGAGCTGCACCGGACGTCCCTGACCCGGGCGTGCGCCCTGGCCTGGGCGGCCGCGCTGGCGCTGCTCGTGGGCGCGGGCTCGGCGCAGGCCGCGGGCCCGTCGGTGCTGGGAGCGTCGGCGGAGGTCGGCGCCGGCACCGTCGCGGTCGGCACGCCGGCGGCGGACGTGGTCGTGGAGGCCGGCCCGGAGGCCGCGACCGTCGCCGCGGCGCCGCCGACGGGTGGCGGGGGGCTCGAGGTCGCTGCCGCGCCGAGCGGCGTCGTGGCGTCCGCTCGGGCGGCTGGCGACGAGCTCGAGGCTGCCGCCGCGCCGCGTGTCGTGCAGGCCGATGTCGCCGAGGTGCGGCGCGCGGCGAATCCGCCGGCACCCGCGTCGCGGCCGACGGCCGCCAAGCGCATCAGGGCGGCGACGGAGGCGGCTTCCGGCGGGTCGGCGCCGGCGACCGTCGAGACGGCCGGTGCCGTCGCCCAGCGGTCGATTCGGGCCGCTGCGAGCCCGACCGTCCACACCGCGCCCGAGCGATCTCTCCGGCCGGCGGAGGCCGGCGCTGCCGGCCGATCGGCCCGGACCACCGCTGAGACGAACCAGGCCGTGAACGCGGGCGCGGGCGCCGTTCGCTCGATCGTGCAGCTCGCCGCGGCGACGTCCGCTCACGCGGTGAAGCTCGTCACGCAGTCCGTCGTGACCGTCGTCGACGCCGCGGCGACGCTGGCCGCCCGGTCGACGACGGCCGTCGCCCAGACCGTCGACGAGACCGTCCGGGCCGCGGCTCGGCTCGTCGCGCCGGGCGACGGCCCGCGCGTCGCCGGACCGCCGGTCGCGTCGGCATTCGTCGGGCTCGCGGCCGCGGCGGCTCGTCCCGGCGAGGCGCCGCCCGCCGCTGGCGGCCAGGCCGTCGCGTCGTCCCTTCCCGCTCCCGGCCGGACGATCGTCGCCCCGGTGGACGCTGAGCCTGGCGCCGCCGCGGACCGGAGGGCCGCCGCGGGCGGGAGCGCCTCGCCCACGACGCCCGTCGCGCGCGCCGCGCTCGCCGACGTCACCCCCACCTCCGCGATCGCCGGCGCCCCGGCCACCGAGCTGCGCCCGGCCCTCCCGAGTCCGGTCGACCTCGTCGTCGGCGGCCTGTCCTCGCTGGCCGCGGCGCCCGGCGCCGTCGGCGGCCCGGGCGGCGCCGCGATCCTCCTCTCCGCCTTCGCCGTGCTGGCGCTCTGCGCCGCCGGCCCTCGGCTGCGTGCGCTGCGCGCCGCCGCGCCCGCCGCGCCGTTCCTCGGCCGGCTCGCCCCTCCCGGCTGACGTTCGAGGCAGTGCCCACCGCGCGCCTTGGCGCGCTTTTCGACGGCATTCACTCGAACGACAAGGGAGACGACATGCGAAGGCATCTCGTGGCGTTGGCGACCGGCTTGGCCGGGCTGACGCTCGCAGCGGGCCCGGCGCCCGCGCAGGAGGTGGCCGACTCGATCGGCGCCGTGCAGAGCGGCGGCGTCCAGGTCGACGCGCCGGTGACGATCGCCAGCGGCGAGACGGTCGATCCGTCGACGGCGATCCCCGCGCCCGCCGAGGACGGGCAGCAGACAAGCGACGCCACAGCGACCGCCCAGGCCGCGCCGGTCACCGTCGACGTGCCCGTGCGGGTGCTGAGCGACGGTGACGACGCGGCGACGGACGGTGCGACGGAGGCAGGGTCGGGCGGCCAGTCGGCCGCCGATTCGACCGGCAGCGT
>JANJUA010000022.1 GCA_024710825.1 Solirubrobacteraceae bacterium | reverse complement strand
GGCGATCGCGCCGGGCGACGCGGGCGCGATCGTCACGCTCCCGGCCACGTCGGTGCAGGACGCGCTCGCCCGCCGGCCCGCGCGCCGGACCGTCACGGGCGCCTAGTGCCGTGTCCGGTGACGTTTGCCTCGTCTGGCGCGGCGATCGTGGTGGCCGGCGAGGACGCAGGCCCGAAGGCGTGGCTCCGCCACGTCGAGTGGCCGAGGACACAGCCGGGCGCCGCGAGCGGCCGCCAGGCGGGGCGAACGTCGCCTGACACGGCACCAGCCGGTCGCCGCCGATGCGCCGCGCCAGCAGCCCGATCAGGATCACCGTGCCGACGCCGACCAGCCCGAGCGCCAGCCGGTGCGACAGGAAGCCGTTGGCGCCGATCTTGTCGAGAACGCCCCAGAAGACGAACAGGCCGGGCGGATGCTCGGCCGTGGGCCCATGGGGTGGGAACGCCTCCACCAGGCCGCGGCCGTCCGCGAGGCCCTGGCCGACGAGGTGGTAGGTCAGGGCGTCGCCCTGCACGTGGTAGTCGCGGATCGCGTACGCGTAGACCCAGCGGACGGCGAGCGCGACCAGCGCGACGAGGCCGAGGGCCTGGTGGAAGGGGGCGATCCGGGGCACGCGCTCCGGGAGCGTAGTCGCGTGGCGCGTCTCCGGGCGCGGCCGCGCCTTGACGTTCACCCGCCCATAGAGTAAATACTAACACCATTGTTCTTTTAGGCGCTGGAGGGTCCATGGGTCCCACACTTGGCAGCATCGACGCAAACCGGCGCGCGCCCGCGGAGCAGGCCCAGGCGACCCGCCGCCTGGCCCAACGGCACGTGCGCCACTTCCTCGCGGACTTCCGCGAGCTCGAGCTGCGCTGGCCCGGGGCCTACCCGCGCATCATCACCGGCGGCGAGGGCGCCCACCTGTTCGACGACGCCGGCCGGCGCCTCCTCGACGCGGGCAACCACCTCGGCGCGGGCATGATCGGCCACGGCCGCCGCGACGTCGCCGAGCGCATGGGCGCCCAGGCGGCGACGCTCGAGTTCGCGGCGCTCGACTCCGGCGCATCGCATCCCAAGGTGGTCGAGCTGGCGGCTCGGCTCGCGGACCTCGTCCCGCTCGAGGACCCCGTCTTCTCGTTCACCTCCAGCGGCAGCGAGTCCAACGAGCTCGCGTTCAAGATCGCGCGGGCCTACCACTCCCGGCGCGGCGAGCCGGAGCGGACCGTCATCCTCTCCCGCGACGGGTCCTACCACGGGTCCAGCTACTCGGGCATGGCCGCCACGGGCGCCCCGGCGTTCCGCGCCGACTTCGGGCCGATGCCGGTCGGCTTCTCGCAGCTCACGCAGCCGTCGCCGGGCCGCTGCGGGCTGTGCGACCGCGAGGGCGGCTGCACGCTCGGCTGCGCCGACGCGCTCGAGGACGCGATCGAGCGCCACGGCCCCGAGCACGTCGCCGCCGTCATCGCGGAGCCGATCGCGATCCTCCAGGCCGTCAAGATCCCCCACCCCGACTACTGGCCGCGGATCCAGGACCTCTGCCGGCGCCACGGGATCCTGCTCATCGCCGACGAGGTCGTCACCGGCTTCGGGCGCACCGGTCGGATGTTCGCCTGCGAGCACTGGGGGCTGCGCCCCGACATCGTCACGCTGGCCAAGGGGCTGACGAGCGGCTACGCGCCGATGGGCGCCACCGCCGTAGCCCGCCACGTCGAGGACGCCTTCGCCGACGGCCCGCTGCTGCACCTCAACACCTACGCGGGCCATCCGGTCGCCTGCGAGGCGGCGCTGGCCACGCTCGACGTGCTCGAGAGCGAGGCGCTGGTCGAGCGCGCCGCCGCGCTCGAGCCGGTGCTCCGCCGCGAGCTCGAGCGGGTGAACGAGGTCACGGGTCGTGTCCTCAAGATCTCGGTCATCGGGCTGCTGTCGAGCGTCGAGCTGGACGTCTCCGACCGCGACGACCCCACCCGGGTGCTGGTCGGCCTCCGCCACGAGCTCTACGAGCGCGGGCTCATCGCCCGGTGCGCGGTCGGCGACGGAGTGCTGACGGTCGTCTTCTACCCGACGCTCGTGATCTCCGAGCAGGACATCGTCTTCGGAGCGACCGCCCTGGCCGAGGCCGTGGCCGCCGCGGTCGAGGGAGGCGGCGCATGACCCGCGTCGTCGAGGTCCGTGAGCAGGCGGTCCGGCTCGAGGCGGCGATCCGCAACTCGCTCGTAGACTTCTCGCAGATGACCGTCTCAGTCGTCGCGGTGGTCAGCGACCGGGTGGTCGGCGGACGTCCCGTCGTCGGGCTCGGCTTCAACTCGATCGGCCGCTATGCGCAGTCGGGGATGCTGCGCGACCGCTTCATCCCCCGGCTGCTCGACGCCGACCCCGACGCGCTCGTCGGCGACGACGGCGAGCTCGATCCGGGCGTCGTCCGCGACCTCGTCATGCGCAACGAGAAGCCCGGTGGCCACGGCGAGCGCAGCGGCGCCGTCGCCGCGCTGGAGATCGCCGTCTGGGACCTCGCCGCCAAGCTCGCCGGCGTCCCGCTGTACCGCCTGCTCGCCGACCGCTACAACGACGGGGCGTACGACCCGTCGGTGGACGTCTACGCGGCCGGCGGGTACTACTACCCGGGCGAGGACGGCACGGATCGCCTCGTCGCGGAGATGCGCGGCTACCTGGAGGAGGGCTACACGCACCTCAAGATGAAGATCGGCGGCGCGAGCCTCGACGAGGACATCGAGCGCCTGGAGGCGGTCCTCGAGCTCGTCGGCGACGGCAGCCGGCTGGCGGTCGACGCCAACGGGCGCTTCGACCTGGAGACCGCGATCGCCTACGGCGAGCGCATGGAGCCCTACGGCCTGCGCTGGTACGAGGAGGCCGGCGACCCGCTCGACTACGCGCTGCAGGCCGAGCTGGGCCGCCACTACGAGCCGCCGTTCGCGACGGCCGAGAACCTGTTCTCGCACCAGGACGTCCGCAACCTGCTGCGCTACGCGGGCCTGCGGCCCGAGGTCGACCTGCTGCAGATGGACCCGGGCCTCAGCTACGGCATCGTCGAGCTGGACCGCATGCTCGACGTGCTGCGCGACGAGGGCTGGAGCCCGCGGCGGGTGATCCCCCACGGGGGCCACCTCATGGCCCTGCACATGGCGGCGGGCATGCAGCTCGGCGGCAACGAGTCCTATCCGGGCATCTTCCAGCCGTTCGGCGGCTTCGGCCGCCAGCACGAGGTGGTCGACGGCGCGATCGCGATCTCCGACGAGCCCGGGATCGGGCTCGAGCACAAGGACGAGCTGCGGCCGGTGCTCGCCGAGCTCGTCCCGGAGGCCTTCGCGTGACGGACGAGGCCGCCGCCAGGACGTTCCAGCCGCTGCACGGCCCGCGCATGCACGAGCGGGTCGTCGACCAGATCACCTTCGCGATCCGCTCGGGCGTCTACGGCATCGGCGACCGCCTGCCCTCGGTCGAGCAGATGGCGCACGACATGCGGGTCAGCAAGCCCACCGTCGGCGAGGCCATCCGCGTGCTGTCGGACTACGGGGTCGTCAAGAGCCGGCGCGGCGTGCACGGCGGCGTCACCGTCGTGGACGACAACATCCCGACGACGCTCCTGCGGCTGACCAAGGGCCCGACCAGCTCGTCTCTGCAGGAGCTGCTGGAGGCGCGGCGCGCCGTCGAGATGGAGATCGCGCGGCTCGCGGCCCGACGCGCCACGGAGGAGGACCTGTCGGCGATGCGGGAGTCGATCGACCGGCTGCTCGGCGCGCCCGCCGACAACTGGACCGTCCGCCTGCACTTCGATCACTACTTCCACTACGCGATGGGCCGCGCCGCACGCAGCGACCTGCTCGCCTACTACCAGCACCAGATCCTCGAGGGCATCACCGTGCTGGTGCACGACTACTTCGCGCACGACGAGGACGCGCAGGTCGTCGCCGACCTGCACCGGCGTACGCTCGACGCCGTCAGCGCGGGCGGCGAGGAGGACGTCGACCGGATCATGCACGAGCACCTCGCCTACCTGGAGCGCGCGGTCGCCGCGGAGGAGAGCCCCGTCCCGGCGGCCGAGGAGTAGCGCGTCGATGCCCGCGGAGCTGCGCGAGGACACCGCGGCCGCGGTGCTGATCGGGCTCGGGGTGCTGCCCGCCGGAGCGCGCCCGACGGTCCGCCCGCTGTCGGGCGGCGTCGCCAACACGGTGCTCGCCGTGCGCTGGGACGGCGGGCACGTGGTCGTCAAGCAGGCGCTGCCCAAGCTCCGCGTGGCGGCGGACTGGACGTTCGACCCCGGGCGGACGGCGATCGAGCGCGACTGCCTGGGCTACCTCGGGCGGATCCTGCCGGCGGGCGCCGTACCCGAGCTGCTCGCCTTCGACGCGGACGCCAACGTGCTCGTGATGTCCCATGCGCCCGAGGGCGGCGTGGTGTGGAAGGACCGGCTGCTCGCCGGCGAGGTCGACCCGACGGTCGGCGCCCGCGTGGGCGAGCTGCTCGGAACCCTGCACGGCGAGGCCGCCGGGGACGAGGAGGTCCGGGCGGCCTTCGCCGACCCCTGGCCGCTGGTGCAGGGCCGCGTCGACCCCTTCCACCGCACGGTCGCCGACGTGCACCCGGAGCTGCGCGAGCCGGTGCTGGCCGAGGTGCAGCGCCTGCTGGCCACCCGCACGACGCTCGTGCTGGGGGACTGCTCGCCGAAGAACGTCATCGCCTACCCCGACCGCGTGCTGCTACTCGACTTCGAGGTGGCGCACTGGGGCGACCCGGCGTTCGACGTGGCGTTCCTGCTCACCCACCTGGTGCTCAAGGCCGGCCACCGGCCGGACCGGGCGGCGGCGCTGCGCGACTGCGCGAGCGCGTTCCTGCACGCCTACCTGGCGCGCGCGGGCGCGGTCGCGCCGCCGGACGAGGCCGTGGTCGCCGAGCTGGGCTGCCTGCTGTTGAGCCGCGTGGACGGCAAGTCGCCGGCCGAGTACCTGACGTCCGAGCACGAGCGCCGGGCGGTGCGCGACACGGCCCGCGAGCTGCTCACCGCCGGCGAGACTCGGCTCGGACCGGCGCTGGACGCCGCCTTCGCGATCCGATCGGCGTCCGCCTCGTGAGCGCGCGCATCGCCACGGTCCGCGCCCGCCAGGTGCTCGACTCGCGCGGCCGCCCGACCGTCGAGGCGGAGCTCACGCTGACCGACGGCACGCTCGCGCGGGCGAGCGTCCCGTCCGGAGCCTCCACCGGCCGCCACGAGGCCGTCGAGCTGCGGGACGGCGACCCCGCCCACTACGCCGGCCTGGGCGTCCTGCGCGCGGTCGCCTCCGTGACCGACACGATCGCCCCGGCGCTGCGCGGCGCCGCGCCGGAGCTGGCCGCGGTCGACGCGCGGCTGCGTGAGCTGGACGGCACGCCGGACAAGTCGCGTCTGGGCGCCAACGCGCTGCTGGCCGTCTCGCTGGCGACGGCCCGCGCCGAGGCGGCCCTGGCGGGCGTCCCGCTCTGGCGCCATTTGGCCGGCGACCGGCCGCCGCTGCTCCCGCTGCCGATGGTCAACATCCTCAGCGGCGGCCTGCACGCGGGCCGCCAGCTCGACTTCCAGGACTTCCTCGTCATGCCGGTGGGCGCGCGCTCGTTCGCCCACGCGCTCGAGCTGTGCGTGGCCGTGCACGGCGCCACCGCGCGCGAGCTGGAGCGCCGCGGGCTGTCGACCCTGAAGGCGGACGAGGGCGGCTTCGGGCCGCGGCTGGACTCCCACGCCGAGGCGCTGGAGCTGCTCGACCGGGCGGTGGAGACGGCGGGCCTGGAGCTCGGAAGCGACGTCGTCTACGCGCTCGACGTCGCCGCCACCCACTTCTTCGACGACGGCCGCTACCGCCTCGCCTCCGAGGGCCGCACCGTGGACGGCGCGGGGATGGCCGAGCTCGTCGCCGAGCTGGCCGAGCGCCACGCCGTCGTCTCCGTCGAGGATCCGCTGGCCGAGGACGACTGGGACGCGTGGACGGAA
>JANJUA010000014.1 GCA_024710825.1 Solirubrobacteraceae bacterium | reverse complement strand
TCGGCGACCTGGGCGGCGCGCTGGGCGCCGCGATGCTCGTCCCGCGGCGCTCGCTGTCGAGTTGACGTCGCATGTCGACGTCAAGTCGACAGCGACCTTGCACGGTGCCCTGACGGGGGTGACTACCCTGGCGAGCCCCAGATGCACGGACGCCGCCTTCTTCTCACCGCCCTCGCCTCGATAGGGCTCGCCGCTCCCGCCGCCGCCTCCGCACAGGAGGTCGACGTCTCCACGCGCGTCATCGGCCAGGGCGCGATGGTGGCCGGCGTCGACGTCTCCAACCTCACGGTCGCCCAGGCGGCGGTCGTGCTCGAGCAGCGCCTCGGCGCCGCCGTGCTGAGGCCCGTCACCGTGAAGACCGCCCGGCGCACCTTCACCCTCGGCGGCGAGCGCGCCCAGGTGAAGCTCGACGCGCTCATCAGCGCCAAGCGCGCCTACTACGCGGCGCGCGACGCGGGCGCGCCGACCGCCACCGGGACCGTCCGCCAGGAGGGCGGGACCCTCCCCGGGCTGACCGTGGAGCCGAAGCTCACGTACTCGAAGCGGGCGGTGCGCGAGTGGACCGGCAACGTCCGCGACGCGGTCACCCGCGCTCCGCGCAACGCCACGTTCAGCATGTCCTTGACGCGGATGCGCATCAAGAGCGCCCGCAAGGGCCGCACGATCGACGCCGAGCAGCTCGCCGCCAAGGTCGGCGCCCAGCTCGCCGACCCGCTCGCCCCGCGGACGGTCATCCGACAGCGCATCGTCCGCACGAAGCCGGCGGTCAACAACCAGACGCTGCGTCGCGTCAACGGCACCGCGCTCACCGTCGACCGCTCCAGCTTCAAGCTGCGCCTCTTCAAGGGGCTCAAGCTCGCCAAGACCTACTCGATCGCTCTCGGCATGGCCGGGCACGACACGCCCAACGGGCGCTACAGCATCCAGAACAAGGCCGTCAACCCGGCCTGGCACGTTCCGAACTCGGCGTGGGCGGGCTCGCTGGCCGGGTCGGTGGTCCCCGGCGGCGCGCCGAACAACCCGCTGAAGGCGCGCTGGCTCGGGATCGTCAACGGCGTCGGCATCCACGGCACCGCCGAGGAGTGGTCGATCGGGACGCAGGCGTCGCACGGCTGCATCCGCATGCGGGTCGCCGACGTGATCGATCTGTATCCGCGCGTGCCGGTCGGCACGCCGGTCCTCATCGGCTGAGCTCGAACCGGCCGACGAGCTGCTCGAGCTCCTCGGCCGTGCGCGCCAGCTCCTGCGCCGACGCCGCGATCTGCTGCGTGGACGCGCTGGTCTGCTCGGTCGACGCCGACACCTGCTCCGTGGAGGCGCTCGACTGCTCCGCCACGGCCGCCACCTCGGCGGTGGCCTGGGCGATCTCGCCGATCCGGCTCGACATGTCGCGCACGGCGTCGCCGATGCGCCTGAACGCGTCCCGGGCCTCGGTGACGACCTCCGCGCCCTCCTGCGAGCGCACGGCGCCGTCCTCGACGACCTTCACGGTCGTCGCCGTGTCGGACTGGATCTGCTCGACGAGGCCGGAGATCGTGCCGGCGGCGGCCCGGGACTCCTCGGCCAGCTTGCGCACCTCCTCGGCGACGACCGCGAAGCCGCGGCCCTGCTCGCCGGCGCGCGCCGCCTCGATGGCGGCGTTGAGCGCCAGCAGGTTCGTCTGCTCGGCGATGCCCGTGATCGTGCCGACGATGCCGCCGATCTCGTCCGACTTCGCCGCCAGCGCCTGGATCGCCGCGGTCACCTGCCCGGAGGAGCCGCGAACCTCCTCCATGGCCCGCGTCGCCTTGTCGGACGCCAGCGCGCCTTCGTCGGCGAGCCTGCGCGCGGAGTCGGCCGCCTCGCTGGTCTGCTCGGCCGCCGCGCGCGCCGCCTCGACCATGCGCACCTGGCGCTCGGCGCCCTGGGCCACGTCGCCGACCGCCGTGGCGATCTCGCCGACCGCGCGCCCGGCCTCCTCGGAGGTCGTCGCCATCTGCTGCGACGACGCGCTGACCGCGCTCGCCGACGCCGAGACCTGGCCGATCAGAGAGCCGAGCGAGGCGCGCGAGGCGTTGTAGGCGTCGACCGACGCGGTCGTCTGCTCGATCAGCTCGTTGGCCGTTGCCGACGCCTCGGCGACCTCGTCGTGGCCGACGACGCGCAGCGGCTCCACGTCGCCGTGCGCCTCCACCGTGAGATCGCCGTGGGCGAACGCCTCAACGCCCTGCTTGAGCCCGGCCACGGCCGTGTCGTTGAGCGCGCGCAGCCGGGTCACGAACGCCTTCAGCGGTCGGGTGACGCGGGCGGCGACGAAGGCGACGGCGGCCGTGATGACCAGCACCCCGATGAGCCCGGCGAGCAGCAGCTGCCAGCGCAGCGAGTGCGCCGCCGCCAGCACCTCGCTTTCGGGGGCGACGGTCACGAGGCTCCAGTTGCCGGCCCGGACCGGCGCGTAGGACATGACGACGTCCTCGCCGCTCCACGGGTCGGCGGTCTCGAGCTGCCCGCCGCGCCCCTCCGCGACGTCGGCCGCGATCGTCGCCAGGTCGGGGTTGCCGCGCTGCTCGCCCACCTGCGCCAGCGTCCGGTGGCCGATGAGCTCCTCGTCAGGCGCGGAGACGAACGTCCCGCCGTTGGAGACGAGGAACGCGTAGCCCGAGTCGAGCACGGAGATCTCGCGGACGCTCTCGTTCAGCGCGTCGAGCGTCGCGTCGACGCCCGCAATGCCGAGGAAGCGGTCGCCGCGGAGGATCGGCGAGACGTAGCTGGCGAGCATCGATCCCTCGTAGAGGTACGGCTCGATGACGACGTCCTCGCGTGCCTCCTTGGGCACGGTGAAGTAGTCGGACTCGTACGGGTCGACGAGCGCCTCGAGCGCGAGCTCGCCGCCGAGGCGGTTCCAGTAAGGACCGAAGCCGCCGCCGGCGACCTGGTACGGCTGCCCCGCGTGGGCGGCGTCGTCGTGGCCGAACGCGCCGGGCTCGAAGCCCACGTACGAGCCGGCGATCTCCGGGAAGCGCTCGGCGACGGTCCTGACGATCGCGCTGGCCTCGGCCGGATCCGCGCCGCGGTAGGCCTCCATCGTGGCGGCGAGCGTCCGGCCGGCGGCGACGTTGCGCTGGAGCGCGGCGTCGAAGCCGTTGGCCTCGGCGGCCGCGAGACGGCGCATCTCGGCGTAGGACGTGTCCTGCTGCGCGCTCGTCATCTTCGTGACGGCGAGCCACGTCATCGCGCCCAGCACGAGGACGGTCAGGGGGACGAGGGTGAGGACCAGCTTCGTTCGCAGGGACTTGAGGCGCAGCGATCGGGGCCGCATGTGGGCTTCCTCCGGTAAAGGTCGTCCCGTTGATCGGCAGCGCGGCGGCGCGATTGAGCTAAAGCGCGGCCTTAGGTTCGCTTCACGGGCCGCTCAGGGTCGCCGGCGACAGTGCCTCACATGAACGACCACGACGACGCCCTCTCGGCCTACCTGGAGGAGATCGGGCGCCACAAGCTGCTCACCGCCGCCGAGGAGGTGGATCTGGCCAAGCGCATAGAGCGTGGCGACCTCGCGGCGAAGGAGCAGATGATGACCGCGAACCTGCGGCTCGTCGTGTCGCTCGCCAAGCGCTACCAGGACCGCGGCCTCACGCTCTTCGACCTCATCCAGGAGGGCAACGTCGGCCTCATGCGCGCGGTGGAGAAGTTCGACTACCGCAAGGGCTTCAAGTTCAGCACCTACGCGGTGTGGTGGATCCGCCAGTCGCTGGCGCGCGCGCTTGCCGACAAGGGGCGAACGATCCGCCTGCCCGTGCACATCGCCGAGCGCCTGCATCGCGTGCAGCGCACCGAGCGGCGGCTCATCCTCGAGACCGGTCGCGAGCCGACGAACGAGGAGCTGGCCGCGTCGCTCGGTCTCGCCGTGGAGGAGGTCGCGGTCGTCCGCGGCAACCTGCCCGGGACCGTGTCGCTGCACGCGCCGGTAGGCGAGGACGACGCCGAGCTGGGCGACTTCCTGGAGGACCGGGCGACGCCGTCGCCGTTCGACCAGACGGCCTCGGTGCTGGACCGAACCGCGATCGACCACGCGCTGGAGAACCTGCCCGGCGGCGAGCGGCGCGTGCTCCAGCTCCGCTACGGGCTCGACGGCGGCAGCGAGCGGACCATGCACCAGGTGGCGCGGGAGCTCAAGCTCTCCGCAGACCGCGTGCGACGGCTCGAGGAGCAGGCGCTGCGCAAGCTGCGCCAGCTCCCCGAGGCGCAGGCGCTGCGCACGGCGGCGTAGCCCGCCTCAGAACACGACGGTGGTGGCGCCGGAGACGAGCACGCGGTCCTCGCAGTGCCACTTGACGGCGCGGTGCAACACGGTGCGCTCGATGTCGGCGCCGAGGCGCGCCAGATCCGTGGCGGTGTCGCGGTGCGAGACGCGGATGACGTCCTGCTCGATGATCGGGCCGGCGTCGAGGTCCTCGGTGACGTAGTGCGCGGTGGCGCCGATGAGCTTGACGCCGCGCTCCCGCGCCCGCTCGTAGGGCCCCGCTCCGGCGAACGCGGGCAGGAACGAGTGGTGGATGTTGATGATCGGCGCGCCGACCGCGTCGAGGAAGGCGCCGCTGAGCACCTGCATGTAGCGGGCGAGCACTATGAGGTCGAAGCGCCCGCCGCCGAGCAGCTCGAGCTGGCGCGCCTCCGCCTGCGCCCTGGTCTCGGGCGTGACGGGGACGTGCGCGTAGGGGACGCCGAAGCCGGCGACGTCCGCGGCCAGGTCGGGGTGGTTGGAGACGACCAGGTCGACGTCGAGGTCGAGCTCGCCGCGGCGTCGGCGCCACAGGAGGTCGAGGAGGCAGTGGTCGTAGCGGGAGACGAGGATCGCCACCCGTTGGCGCACGGCGGCGTCGTGCAGGTGGACCTCCATGCCGAACGGCGCGGCGACCTCGGCGGCGAGCTCGCGCTCCAGCCGCGGCAGCGCGTCCGAGAGCCCGCGCAGGTGGAAGACCATGCGCAGGAAGAAGCGTCCGCCCTCGGGGTCGGTGGAGTACTGGTCGGACTGCGCGATGTTGGCGCCGCGGGCGTGCAGGAAGGACGCCACGGCGGCGACGATGCCGGGCCGGTCGTCGCAGGCGATGAGGAGGCGGGCGGTGTCGGTCGAGGGCACGGCCCGGAACGGTACGACTAGAGTCGCCTCATGAGCACCACCAACTACCTGTTCACCTCCGAGTCCGTCACCGAGGGGCATCCCGACAAGGTCGCCGACCAGATCTCCGACGGGATCCTGGACGCGGCGCTCGCCGATGACCCGGGTAGCCGCGTGGCGTGCGAGACGCTCGTGAACACCGGACTGGTGGTGGTGTCGGGCGAGATCACGACGGAGACGTACATCGACATCCAGGCGGTGGTGCGCGAGACGATCCGCAAGATCGGCTACGTGGACGCGGACCTGGGCTTCAGCGCGGACTCGTGCGCGGTGATCAACGCGCTCGACAAGCAGTCGCCCGACATCGCGCAGGGCGTCGACGGGGACACCGACGACGACAAGGGCGCGGGCGATCAGGGGATGATGTTCGGCTACGCGTCCAACGAGACGCCGGAGCTGATGCCGCTGCCGATCGCGCTCGCGCACCGGCTGGCCAAGCGGCTGGCCGACGTGCGCCGTGCCGGCGACCTCGACTACCTGCGGCCGGACGGCAAGACGCAGGTGTCGGTGCGCTACGTCGACGGCCGGCCGGTCGCGGTCGAGAAGCTGCTGATCTCCACGCAGCACTCCGAGGGCGCGGAGGGCCTGATCTTGGACGATCTGTGGGAGCACGTCGTGCTGCCCGTCCTGCCGAAGGAGCTCTACGACGCCGCCGCGTTGCGCGAGGACTTCCTCGTGAACCCGACGGGCCGGTTCGTGATCGGCGGGCCGGTGGGCGACGCGGGGCTGACGGGGCGCAAGATCATCGTCGACACCTACGGCGGCATGGCCCGCCACGGCGGCGGCGCGTTCAGCGGCAAGGACCCGTCGAAGGTGGACCGCAGCGCGGCGTACGCGGCGCGCTACGTGGCGAAGAACATCGTCGCCGCGGGGCTCGCGGACCGGGCGGAGGTGCAGGTCGCCTACGCGATCGGCGTCGCGCATCCCGTGTCCGTGATGGTCGAGACGTTCGGCACCGAGAAGGTGCCGCGCGCGACGATCGCCGCCCTGGTCGACGAGCACTTCGACCTGCGCCCGGGCGCGTTCCGCGAGGAGCTCAAGCTGCACCGGCCGATCTACCAGAAGACCGCGGCCTACGGCCACTTCGGCCGTGAGGACCCGGACTTCACTTGGGAGCGCACGGACAAGGCCGAGGCGCTCGCCGACGCCGCCGGCCTCGACGTGCCGCTGGCGGTGGCCTCGTGAGCGTCACCGTGGTCGGGTCGATCGCGTTCGACGCGGTCAAGACCCCGTTCGGCGAGCGCGAGCGCATGCTCGGGGGCGCGGCAACGCACTTCGCGCTCGCGGCGTCGTTCCTCGACCGGGTCCACGTGGTCGGCCCGGTCGGCGACGACTTCGGCGCCGCCCAGCTCGCCGTGCTCGCCACCCGCGGCACAGACGTCACCGATGTCGAGCGCGTCACGGGTGGCAGGACGTTCTTCTGGCGCGGCGAGTACGGCTGGGACCTGAACACCCGCGAGACACTCGAAACCCAGCTCAACGTCTTCGAGACGTTCGAGCCGAAGCTGTCGGCGGCCGCACGCGCCGCGGACGTCCTGTTTCTGGCGAACATCGTGCCGAGCCTGCAGCGACAGGTGCTCGACGCCTGCGACGGACCGCGGTTCACCGCACTGGACTCCATGAACCTGTGGATCGACATCGCGCGCGACGACCTCGTCGACGTCATCTCGCGCGTGGACTGCGTGATGCTCAACGACGGTGAGCTGCGTCAGCTCACCGAGCGCCCGAACGTCGTGTCGGCAGCGCGGGCAGTGCTCGACCTCGGACCGTCGGTCGTCGTCGCCAAGCAGGGCGAGTACGGCGCCGCGCTCGTCACCGCCGACGGTTTCTTCTCGCTGCCCGCGTTCCCGCTGGAGACCGTCGTCGATCCGACCGGCGCCGGCGACACGTTCGCCGGCGGCTTCGTTGGCTATGTCGCCCGGCACCTCGACGAGAGCCTCGATGGCGAGCTGCTGCGCCGGGCGATGGCATACGGGACCGTGCTCGCGTCGTTCAACGTCGAAGCGTTCGGCACCGAGCGAGTCGCGCGCCTAGCGCCCGGCGAGATCCGCGCGAGGGCCGAGGACCTCCACGCGATGACGCGGTTTGAGGCCCGCGACCTC
>JANJUA010000410.1 GCA_024710825.1 Solirubrobacteraceae bacterium | reverse complement strand
GGCGGTCGAGGCGGCCTGCGAGGTCGCCCGGGCGCTGGTGGCCGCCGGCCAGCGGGAGCGCGCCGTCGGCCTGCTCGGCGACGCACGCGACGTCGGCACGGGCTGCCTGGACCGGCCGGCGCTGCGCGCCGAGGTGGCGCTCGATCTCGCCAGTGCCCTGCGAGGCCTCGGCGACCTCGGGCCCGCGCTGCGGCTCTACGCGGAGGCGGCCGAGCTAGCCCGCGAGAGCTCGGACCCGGTCATGCGGGCGCGGGCCGAGGTGGGCGCGAACCTTTGGACTACGGCGTTCGTCCCCGACCCGGCGCGGCTGCGTCGGCTGGAGGACGCGCTGCGGACGCTGCCGGACGGAGAGCTGCGCCTGCGCGCCCGGCTGCTCAGCCGGCTCACGGTCGTGGGCCGCGCCGATCCCGAGGCCGCCGAGCGCGTGCGCGGGTGGGCCGCCGAGGCGGTCGCGCTGGCGCGCGCCATCAACGATCCCGTGCTCCTCGCGCAGACGCTCTTCAACCAGACGATGGCTCCGTCGACCCGCACGGAGCTCGACGCCCGCATTCGGGTCTCCGACGAGATCGTCCGCCTCGCCGAGCGCGCCGGTCGCGCCGACCTTGCGCTCTACGGCCATCAGCGGCGCGTCTCCCACCATCTCAACCACGGCGACGTCGGCTCCGCCAACCAGTCGCTCTCGCGGGCCGAGCTCCTGGCCGAGCTGCTGCCTGGCCCCGGCTGGCGGCAGCGGACGCTCGTGCAGCGCACGACGCTGCTCGCGCTGACCGCGGGCCACGCGTCCGCGGCCGAGGCGATGGACGAGGCCGCGCGCGTGGGGGCGGGGCACATCGAGCCGCTGGTGCTGCTCGGATGCGAGGTGATGCACCGCCTGATGCTCCTCGACCTGTATGGACGCGTCGATCCGAGGACGGAGGAGGCCTACCGCTCCATGGTCGAGCTCGTCGGCGACGTGGCGTCGCCCGTCCTGCAGGTGCAGAAGGGCTTCGGGGCACAGCTGCTCGGCGACGAGTCGATCGTCCACGACGTGCTGCACCGCTACGCCGGCACGCCCGAGCGCCTCCTGCGGTCGATGACGGGCGACCACCTGCTGCGCGTCCTCGGCGACACGATCGCCCGCTCGAGGGCCACGACGTTCGCCGCGCCCGCCTACCGTGCGCTGCTCCCCTACGCGGGGCTGCTCAACGTCGGCGGCGGGCAGTGCGCGGGTCTGCCGGTCGACGACGTGCTGGGCCGGCTCGCCGCCCTGCAGGGGGATCTCCCGGCGGCGGTGCGCCACGCGCGGGCCGCGGTGGCACTGGCGCGCTCGCTTCCGTCGCCGCCGCTGACGGTCCACTGCCTGGATCACCTTGCGGACGCGATCGAGCTCATCGGCGCCGCGGACGGGGACGATCCGGCCGCGCTGCAGGCCGAGGCCGACGCGCTCGCCGTGGCCGCCGGGATCGCGCGGCCCGGCCGGGAGCGGCCGCCGGGGCCGCCGCGGGACGGGCGGGGCACGGCGACCATCCGGCGTGACGGGTGGCAGTGGGTGCTCACGTCGCCGCTCGGCGAGGCGCGGGTCCGCGACCGAAACGGCCTTGGCCAGCTCGCCCGGCTGCTGGCGACGCCGGGCGTCGAGGTGTCGGCCGTCGAGCTCGCGGACCGCGCCCAGGCGCCGGTCGCGCGCGACCTCGGCCCGAGCCTCGACGCCCGGGCCAAGCGCGCCTACCGCGGGCGCCTGCTCGAGCTGCAGGCCGAGGTCGACGATGCGGAGGCCGCCGGCGACGCCGTCCGCGGCGAACGCGCACACGTCGAGATGGACGCGCTGCTGCGCGAGCTGAAGCGGACGGTCGGGCTCGGCGGCCGGGACCGCCCGACGGGCTCCGGCGCCGAGCGGGCACGCGTGAACGTCGCCCGCAGCCTGCGGCGCGCGATCGCCGCGATCGCCGAGCAGGCGCCGCTCCTCGGTGAGCACCTCGAGCAGTCGGTGCGCACCGGCGGCTACTGCCTGTACCTGCCCGTACCGGGCGCGGCCGAGCTGTCCTGGTCGGTGGACACCGCAGACCGCCCGTAGGCCCCCGTCGCCCGGCGGAACGAATCGTTCCATCGCGCTGAACGCCGTCCAGGGCGTGGGTGAGAGCTCCCCGACCCGTCACGCCGCATGCGGCATCAGCCACGTCGCCGTCGTGACGGCCGATCTGGAAGGCTTCCGCGCCTTCTACGAGGACACGATCGGACTCGAGACGACGATGGTGCTCGGCGCCGGGCCCGGGCACGCCCGGCAGGCCATCGTCCACGCGGGCGACGCCATGCTGCACGTCTTCGAGGTCCCCGGGTACGACCCCGAGTCGTACGGTCTCGCCCCCGCGATCTTCGAGCGGGGCCGGCTCGACCACCTGGGGTTCACGGTGGTCGACGAGACCGCGTTGCGGGCGATGCGCGACCGCCTGCTGGCGGTCGGCGCGTCCAGCGGTGACATCCGCCGCCTGGGCCCGATGCTCTCGGTCCGCTTCCACGATCCCGAGGGCTTCGAAGGCGAGGTCAACTGCCTCGACCCGAGCTACGACCCGGCGGCCGTCCGCGTCGAGGACGAGATCGTCGACCCGCGCTGGTTCGCGCGGCTCGCGCGCGTGCTGCACGCCGACTTCCCCAATCAGAGGAGCAAGCCATGATCGCCCGTCTCGTCACGCTGATCGCGAGCGCGGTGGTGCTCTCGATCGCCGCGCCGGCGCACGCGGCCGAGAAGGTGCCCGCGGCGTCGATCTCGTGGACGGCGTGCGGCGAGCGCCTCGAGTGCGCCAAGGTCGCGGTTCCGCTGGACTGGGCCAAGCCTGACGGCGCGACGATCGAGCTTGCGGTGATCCGCCACCTCGCCACCGACCCGGGCGCGCGTATCGGCTCGATCTTCATCAACCCGGGTGGACCCGGGGAGAGCGGGGTGGAGATCGTGCGCGACAACGGCGCGCTGCTCGACGAGTGGGGTGCGGGCCGCTTCGACGTCGTGGGCTGGGATCCGCGCGGGACGAACGCCAGCGCGCCGGTGAGGTGCTTCACCGACGCCGCAAGCGAGAAGCGGTTCTGGAAGGGCATGCAGATCCCGACGACGCCGGCGGCGTCGCGCACTTACGCGCGCAAGATGGCCCAGCTCTCGCGACGCTGCCGGCAGGTCAGCGGCGAGCTCCTGCGCCACATCTCGACCGCCGACACCGCGCGCGACCTCGAGTCGCTGCGCCAGGGCGTGGGTGACAAGGCGCTGACCTACATCGGGCTCTCGTACGGCACGATGCTCGGCCGCGTCTACGCGAATCTGTTCCCGCAGAACGTGCGGGCGATGATGCTCGACTCGCTCGGCGACCAGGTCAGGTACTTCCGCGGGGCGGAGTCGCGGATCGTCAACGGGGCGTCGGGCACCGATGACGTGTTCGAGCAGTTCCTCGCGCTGTGCCAGGGCGCAGGTCCCTCCGGCTGCGCGCTCGCGCGCTACCCCGAGACGGTCAAGACGCGCGTCGCCCGGCTCTTCGAGCGGGCGCGCCGGGCGCCGATCCCGGCCCCGCTCGCCGATCCGCCCGGCCGCCTCACCTACAGCGACCTCCTGCTGACCACGTTCTCCCCCCTGCGCGACCCGAACACGTGGCCCGAGTACGCCGCGCAGCTCGACGCCGCCGCGAACGGCGACGCGTCGGCGCTCGAGACGGCCGCCCGCGAGGGCCGCACCGCATACGCGTTCGCCAAGGCGACCACGTCGGCGGCGATCCAGTGCGCCGACGCCCCCGCCAGGCGGCCGTTGAGCGCCTGGCCGACGGTGATGCGGCGCGCCACCGAGGCCGGTGAGCTGTGGGGCCCTGTCCTCGGGTGGTGGCTGTGGGCGCCGTGCGCGGCCGACTGGCCCAAGAGCACCGGCAGCTACACCGGCCCGTGGAACGCGAAGACCCCTAACCCGCTGCTGTTGATCGGCAACGTGTACGACCCGGCCACCTCCTACCCCGGCGCCCGCAACGCCGCGCGGGAGCTGGGCAACGCCGTGCTCCTCACCGTCGCCGGCTACGGGCACCCCAGCTACCAGCTGCCGAGCGCCTGCACCGACGCGGCCCGGGTCCGCTACCTGGTCGATCTCGTCACCCCCGCGCGCGGCACGGTCTGTCGCGACGACCAGGCGCCGTTCGGGCTGCCGGCGGCGGACGCCGCCGGCTAGCGGGTCGCCGGGGTCTACAGCAGACAGACGCTCTCGGCGAAGCTGCGCGTGTTGTTCGTCTCGTCGCTCTCGGCGACCTGACCGGCAGCGTCGGCGATCGCCTGCTGGGTGGCGACCTTGCACGCCGTGCGGAACGTCCTCGTCGCCGAGGCGCCCGGAGCCAGCCCCGGGATGGCGAACGACCCCTCTCCGGGGACGTCGACGGTGAACGGGCCCGCGGCGCCGGCGCCCTGGTTCGTGACGGTGAAGAAGTACTTAACGGGCTCGTCGTAGCCCATCGCGCCGATCACGAGGTCGGGCTTCGGGGCCGGCGGCTTCGGGGGCTCGACGGTCGGCGGAGAGACCGGCGGGGCGAGCGGCGGCGCCTCGGGCGTCGGAGGCGGTGCGGACGCGGCGGCGGGCGTCGGCGTGAGCGTCTCGATCGTGTACGTGACCGATGCCGTGTCGCCGTCGCCGAGCCGGCCGCCGAGGAGATCGCCCCCAGTTGCGCGCTCGCGCACGACGGTGCCCGGGACATAGGCGAGCGCGAGGCGTCGGCGGCGGTCGTAGCGGTTGAGGTCGCCGTGGTCGTCACCGCCGTAGACGTTCGAGTCCTCGTCCCACAGGTCGAGCGTGATCGGCAGCGCCGCGCCGCTCGGCCCGCTCGGCCTGAAGTCGGGGGCCCGCCACGTGCGGTGATCGTCCTCGAGCCAGCGCTCGATGCCATCGCGGCTGTACAGCGTCCGGCCGTTGACGACGAGCTTGACGCCGCGCAGGCGCCAGCCGCCGCCGACCCCGTCGCGCGACTTCTCGATCTGCACGCGCGAGATGTCGCCGACCTTCAGGCCGGCGAGGACCGCGGAGTCGATCGGCACGCTGTACGTGTCGCGGTCGCCGCGCTCGAAGTCGTCGTAGAGCCGCTTGTCGAGCGGGAAGCGGAGGTTCTGCCCGACGCGGAGGAAGACGTCGTCGTCCGTGCCGGCGAACGCCTTGGAGCTCGTGCGGATCTCGACGGTCATCGTCGTCACGGGCTCCGCGTAGCGACCCGCGACGGGGATCGCATTGATGAACTCGAACGGCGCGTAGGGCAACCCGAAGCCGAAGCTGTCGCGGCCGTTGATCACACCGGACTGGAAGTGCTGGCCGGCGATCGTCGCCAGCGAGTACATGTCGGCGCGGTCGACGGGCGTCGGATCGCCCAGCGCACGTAGCCCGACCCCCTTCATCGAGGTGACGCGCAGCCGGACGAAGCGGGTGGAGGCCTGCAGATCCCGACTCGAGCCGATCGGCAGGAGATCGCCGTTGGGCCTCTCCTGGGCGAACAACGGGATCAGCCCCTGGAACGTGGCGCGGAAGCGCGTGCGGCCGCGGTCCTCGAAGTACGAGTTGACGGCGCTGCGCGCGCCGATGAGATCGCCGCCGAGGCCGTTGCGCGAGCCACACACCGCCAGCGACAGCGACGGGTTGCACGGCTCGCCCTGGCCCTGCCAGTGACCGGTCATCGTGCCGATGGCCAGCGCGCCACGGAGGTCGTGATCGAGCTCGCCCCCGCGCCGATCTGAGTAGCGCAGCGTGCGCTGCCAGAGCGCCTCGTCGCCGAGCGCGGCGCGTATGGCCCGCACCCACTCCCGGGTGGCGAAGTACGAGGTCGTGTACGCGTCCGCGTACCCGAGCCGGCCCGGCCAGTCCTTGTTGACCCCGCTCGTCATGGATGTGTTGCCGTCGGTGTTCCAGGCGCCGTGCGGGCGATCCTCGTGCCCGGTCGAGGCGCCGATGTAGACGTTGAGGGTGTCGCGCGCCGGCTTGGGGACGTCGAACCACGTCGGCGTGAGCCCGAACGTCAGCCGAGACCAGTCGGTGCCGTCGACGCCACCGGCCCCCTGCTTCTCGATCCAGTTGGAGTGCGAGTAGAAGTCCTGGACGGCGTGCAGGCCCATCCCGATCGTGGAGAGCACCTGGAGCTCCCGGTTGGCCCCGCCGGCGGAGACGATGCTGCGCAGCTGCTGGGTGGTGGCGCGCTGCAGCCGGTTCCACTCGGCCTCGGCCTTCCCGACGTTGGCGACGTCCCAGATCGACGCGTCGAAGTGCGTGCGGTTCGCCGCGTCGAGCACCGACTGAGGCCAGCTCTCGTCGTTCTCGAAGAACGCGCCGAGGATCGACACGGCCGTGTCCGCGTGCCCCGACTGCGGGATCTTCGACGAGTTCGAGTACAGGTCGACGAACCAGTTGTTGACCACGACGACGTCGCTGGCGGTGGCGCCGAAGCCCTCGGCGGCGAGCGCGTCGCGCGTGATGTCGGTGTGCGGGCCGGTGTCGAACGCCTGCGCGCCGGCGGGGGCGGCGAGCAGCGTGACGGCCGCGAGGGCGGCGAGCGCCGAGGACCGCGGTGACCGCGGCGCCCAGAGGCGGTACGGGCTCACGAGGCGACCGTACAGCAGCGGAGTCGCTGTGCCTACCCGTCGCGGAGGATCTTCCAGGGCGGCGCGTGGCGCGCTCCAGGTACGGATACGGTTGGCGGCCGTGACTGCTCAGGCGGCGATCGCCATGTCCTGCTCCGGGCTGGCAACCGGCATCGGGGGGCTCGTCGTGCTGCTGCTGCGCAGGCCGTCGCAACGGCTGCTCGACGCGCTGCTCGGGTTCACCAGCGGGATCATGCTCGCGGCGCTTGCGTTCAGCCTGCTGGTGCCCGCGATCGACGCGGGATCGCTCCGGCAGGTGCTGCTCGGCTTCGCGCTCGGTGGGGCGTTCATCGCGGCGGCCGACCGCTTCCTGCCCCATGTCCATGCTCGGTTCGCCGAACGCGGGCGGCCGAGCACGGTCGGCATGGCGACGCAGCGCCGCGCCGTGCTGATCCTCGCCGCGATGACCATCCACAACCTCCCCGAGGGGATGGCGGTCGGCACCGCGTTCGCGGCGGGAGGCCCGGAGCTCGGGCTGCCGCTCGCGGTCGCCATCGGCGTGCAGAACATCCCCGAGGGCTTCGCCGTCGCCGCGCCGCTCCTGGCGGCCGGCCTCAGCCCCGCCCGCTCGGTCCTCGTGGCGCTGGGCAGCGGCGCGGTCGAGCCCGTCGCCGCGTTCGCGGCGTACGCCATGCTCGACGTCGCGGCCGGGATCCTGCCGGTCGCGCTGGCGTTCGCCGGTGCGGCGATGCTCTACGTCACCGTCGACGAGCTCATTCCCGAGTCGCAGGCGCGCGGCAACGAGCGGATCGCCTCGCTGGCGCTCCTCGTGGGCTTTGCGCTGATGATGACGCTGGACAACGCGCTCGGCTGACGCGGGTCCCGGTGGCTCGTGAGCCCCTGACGCCAGGTCGCCGGCGGCCCGCGGATGCCCCGCCGCCCGCCGATCGGCAGGCTAAGGCAGACTTCGCCGTCAAGCCAAGAGGAAGGAGCTGGTGATGCGGGTCGAAGACGTGATGACGCCCGACGTCGCGACGGCGCGACCGGACACGCCGTTGCTCGACGTCGCGCGCCTGCTCGTCGAGCGCGCGGTGTCGGGAGTACCGGTGGTCGACGAGCACGGCACGCTCGTCGGCGTCGTCTCCGAGGCCGACGTGCTGGCCAAGGAGGTTCACGAGCCACATCGTGCGGGTGCGCTGGAGCGGATCCTTCGCCGCGGCCCCGACCGCGAGGAGGAGCGCTTCGACGCGCGGACCGCGGGCGAGGCGATGACGTCTCCGGCGATCACCGTGGCGCCGTACGCGCCGATCACCAGCGCGGCCGAACGCATGACCGAGCACGGTGTCAACCGGCTGCCGGTGGTCAGCCGCGGCGAGCTCGTCGGCATCGTGACCCGG
>JANJUA010000126.1 GCA_024710825.1 Solirubrobacteraceae bacterium | reverse complement strand
TGATGGTCGGTCCCGGCGACGCCGGCGCGGAGCCGCCGGCGGAGTTCGGCTCAGACGGCTCCGGCAGGGGAGAGCTCACGGGCGAAGCCGGGCTCTTGGGAGGGCCGGTCGAGGGTGGCGCGGGCGAGCTCTCGCGGGTGTCGGTGGAGAGCGGGCCGAGCGTGTCGCCCGAGTCCTTCGCCCGTGTGACGAGCGCGGTCGTGGAGGGGCCGGGCTCGCGGGCGCCGGCCGGGACCGGCTCGGTCGAGCCGCGCGGCACGCTCGCCACGCCCGAGCCGTCGAAGGCGGGCTCGTCTGGGTCCGCCGCCGCTTCCGGCGCCGGCGCGTCGGGCTCCACGGCCGCGTCCGCGGAGCCGGATCGGCCGGCGGCGACGGCCGACGCCTTCCCGCCCTCCTCGTCGGGCACGGCCGCGTCCTTCGTCGAGCCGCGGCGCTCCGGCGGTCGCGGCGAGTTCGCGCGCGAGTGACCGTCGCCGCCCTCGCGCCCCCGGTCCGGCAGCGGCGCAGGTTTGCCGTCCACACCGGGGCTTACAGTGCCCTCGACCGTCCCTTCCCGCGTGACCCGGGAGCTGTGATGCCCCTCTGCTTCATCGAACCACAAGATGCCATCCGCGTCGTCGCCGAGTCCATCGGGCGAGAGGCGCGCCGGCAGCTCGTCGGTGAGGTCGTGCGCGCCTGGGTGGACGAGATCCCCGAGCGCGAGCTGGAGCGCCACTACGTGCAGGCGGTCGCGGATCTCGACGACCACGATCTCTCGATGCTCGCCGCCTGGCATGCGTCGCTGGAGATCGGCACGCCGATCGCCAACCGCGAGTTCCTCGTCAGCGCCTTCTCCGGCCTGGGCGAGAACCGGCGCGAGGCGTTGAAGATCGCCGCGGGCTTCCGCGGCGAGGAGGCCTTCGACGCCGGCGTCGCCGAGGAGCAGGCGCTCAAGACCGTCCTGCCGAGCCTGAGCCGCGAGCGCGCCACCGAGCTCGCGGCCGAGTGCCTCGACCTCTACCTCTGGGACCGGCTGGGCTCCGACAACTGAGGCCGGCTCAGGAGCCGGGTCGGCGCTGCGGATCGTCCGGGCGTGCGCGCAACGAGCCCGCGTGCGCCTTCGCGCGCGGATCGCGGCGGACCTTCAAGAGGCTGGCGACCGTGGTGACCGCCAGCACGACGGCGATCACGCCGAGCGACAGCCCGGTCGAGATCTCCGGCACCGAGTCGCTGACGTCCTCGTGGAGGAAGTGCAGGATGAGCTTGACGCCGATGAAGGCGAGGATGATCGCCAGGCCGGCGGACAGGTAGACGAGCCGGTCGAGCAGCCCGGAGACGAGGAAGAACAGCGCGCGAAGGCCGAGCAGCGCGAACGCGTTGGCGGTGAAGACGAGGAAGACCTCCTGCGTGACGCCGAACACCGCGGGGATCGAGTCGAGCGCGAAGAGGATGTCCGTGGCGCCGATCGCGATGAGGACGAGCGCCAGCGGCGTGAGCACCTTCCGGCCGTCGAGGCGCGTGACGAGCTTCTGGCCGTCGTATTCGTCGGAGAACGGCAGCCTCCGCCGCGCGAACCTGACCACGACGTTGTCCTCGACGTCGGGATCCTGGTCGCGATGTCGGAAGAGCTGGATCGCCGTCACGATCAGCAGCAGCCCGAAGAGCAGGAACATGAACGAGAACAGCGACAGCAGCGTCGCGCCGAGCGCGATGAAGATCGCCCGCAGGACGAGGGCGGCGAGGATGCCGAACAGCAGCGCCTTCTGCTGGTACTCGGCCGGCACCGCGAACGTCGACATGATGATCACGAACACGAACAGGTTGTCGACCGACAGGCTCTTCTCGACCGTGTAGCCGGCGAAGTACTCGGCTCCGAGCTCCCAGCCGGCGAAGATCCCGACGGCGACGCCGAACGCCAGCGCGACGCCGATGTAGAAGGCCGACGCGAGCGCCGCCTCTCTGAAGCCGACGGCGTGCGGTCGCCGCACCGCGGCGATCAGGTCCACCGCGAAGAGGAGCGCGATGACGCCCAGCGTCACAGCCCAGGCCACGAAGCTGACGTCCATTCGTCGGCAACCTAGCGATCTCGGCGAGAGCCGTCCCGCGAAGCGCGGTCGCCCGGCGCTCGCGGGACGGCGGTCTCGCTCACTCCTCCTCGGCGAGGATCCGGTACAGCGAGCGGCGGGTCTCCGTGAGGATCTCCCGGGCCCGGGCGACCTGCGCCTCGTTGCCCGCCTGGAGGACCTGCATCGCCGCCGCGCCGGTCTGCCACATGAGGTCGCGCAGCTCGAACGCCGACTCGTCGACGGCGCCGCTGACGGCGGCCCACGGCTCGCCGAGCTTCTCGCGGTGCTCGTCGACGTGGGCGCGTCCGGCGTCGGTGAGGTGGAAGAGCTTGCGCCCCTCGCCCTCCTCGGACCTGACGAGCCCCTCGTCCTCGAGCTGCGAGAGCGCGGGGTAGACCGAGCCGGGGCTCGGGCGCCAGACGCCGTTGCTGCGCTGCTCGATCTCCTGCATCAGGCCGTAGCCGTTGCGCGGCTCCTCGGCGAGCAGGACGAGCAGCGCCGCGCGGACGTCGCCGCGCCGCATGCGCTGGCGCCGGCCGAACGGGCCGCCCGGGAACCCGAACGGCGGTCCGCCGCCCCAGGGCCCCCCGCCGCGCCCGCTGCGGTGGTGATGACCGTGGCCGCCACGGCCGGTCATCGCGCGCCAGCCGGCGGCGCACGGGTCCATCTGACGCCACATGGGCATCGCGTGCATGGGGTGCTCCCTTCTGTCGCTAGCGATAACGATATATCGTTGACGATCGGAGCGCAAGACCCGGGATGCGACCGATGAGCGTCGATCGGCCAGGCGTGCGTCTCAGTCGG
>JANJUA010000400.1 GCA_024710825.1 Solirubrobacteraceae bacterium | reverse complement strand
GCCGGTCTGCTCCTGGGGGCAGTAGCTCATCACGTAGTCCTCGTAGTGCACCGCCTCGAGCGTCGTCCCGCAGCGCGGGCACGGCTCGCCCTGGTGGCGATGGACCTGAAGCGGCAGCGGCAGCTTGTCGGGGATCGGGAGCCGCACGACCTCCTCGTAGTGCGCGATCGCGCCGCCGAGCGTCTCGACGATCGCGGCGCGCAGGGCGGCGGCCTCGTCGGGCGCGAGGTCGTCGCCGCGCTTGAACGGCGAGAGCCTCGCCCGCCACAGGATCTCGTCCACCCACGAGCGCCCGATCCCGGCGATCGTCCGCTGATCGCGCAGGAGCGAGTGCAGCGGGCGCGGAGCGGCCAGCAGCGCGCCCAGGTCCTGAGGCGGGTCCGGCCACGCCTCGGGGCCGAGGGTCGCGATCGCATCGTCGGCGGCGAGCGCCTCGGCGCCCGCCAGCACCTTCACCCACGCCGCCTGCTTGGTCCCGAACTCGCGCAGGCGCAGCTCGCGGTCGCCGGGCAGGCGCAGCAGCAGGCGCGATGTCCGGTCGCGCAGCGTCGCGCGCTTGTCGTAGAGCTGGAGGCGCCCGGCCGACATGAGGTGCACCAGCACGTGCAGGTCGCCGGAGACGTCCACGACGAGGTGCTTGCCGATCCGGCGCACCGCCTCGATCGCGCGGCCGTCGAGCGCGTGCAGCGGCGGGTCGAACGTCTTCAGCGCGTTGATGCCCGGCGCGAGCGTCGACTCGACGACCTCCCCCCGCACGGCCTCGTCCAACCGGCGCGCCGTGATCTCCACCTCGGGCAGCTCGGGCACGAGCCCGAGCTTAGAGCCCCCCGGCTACCGGATGCGGGCGAGCACACGGGGCGCCAGCAGCGCGACCAGCTCCCCGCGGCGTCCGCTCGCCAGGCGGATCCCCGCCACGGCGCCCTTGCGGAGCTCCACCCGAGCGCCGGTGAGGTCGAGGACGACCTGCTCGAAGTCGGGGTTGTGCCCGCACACCAGCACGCGATCGTCGCGACCGGAGGCCGCCACGAGCGCCAGCGCCTCCTCGCCGTCGAAGCCCTCCGCCAACGGCTTGTGCTCCAGCGGCGTGACCCCGAGCGCCTCGCAGGCCAGCGCGGCCGTGTCGCGCGCCCGCACCTTCGGGCTCGCGAACGCCAGGTGGACGGGCAGATCGAGTGCCGCCAGCGCCCGCCCGGCCGCCCGCGACTGCTCCTCGCCCCGTGGCGTCAGCCGGCGATCGGCGTCGGGACGGGAGTCGTGCGGCTCGGCCTCGCCGTGCCGCAGGAGCCAGAGCTGCTGTGCCACCACCCAGAGCCTAGGGCTTGGGGTACGCGCGGATCGGCGGGCCGGTGAACGTCTCGCCGCCGGGCGAGGTCCAGCGGGCGCGCCAGCGACGGCTCTTGCCGTTCGACGAGGAGGTCGTGTAGTAGCCCGCGGCGTCCGTCCGGACGTCCTTCAGCCGCCTCCACGACGCTCCGCGCCGCCGCTGGACCTGGAGCTGCACGGTCGTCGCCTCCGCGGCGGGCCGCACCTTGCCCCAGATCGAGACCCGGCCGCCGCGCTCGGTCACCGTCAGCGGCAGGCGATAGCCGGCGTAGGCGGGCTTGCGCTTGCCGCGCTCGGTCAGCAGGCCGGACTCGAAGCCGGGGAATCGGCCGAGCTGGTTGCCGCCGCGCACCGAGTCGTCGTCGCGCAGCAGGTACTGCGAGAACGACCGCACGCGGGGGTTCTCGTAGGCGATGCGCTCCGAGATCGCGTAGTACTCCGGCTGCTTGGCGAGCGGGACGCCCGAGAGCCTGTCCGGGTAGGACTGGATGCCGAACTCCGTGAGGTAGATCCCGAGCCCGCGGTCGACGGCGCCCGCCCGAGCGGCCCGGTCGAGCGCCCTGACGAGCCTCCCGAGCACGCCGATCGTCACCGCGTTCGGCGAGGCCGGCTTGTGGAACGGGCCGAGGCGGGTCGTGTACGCGTGGTGCGCGTAGCCGTCCGCCGGCAGGTTCGAGCAGCTCTGGCGCTTCTCGTAGCGGCGGTTCAGGCACAGCGACTGGCGCAGGAACGTCAGCGGCGCCACGACCTTGCCGGTGCCGACCGGCGCGGTCTCGCCCATGAGGATGCGGTCGCGGCCGTTGCCCGACGCGCGCAGTCCCTTCCACGCGGCGAGGAACAGGCCGCGGTACACGGCCCCCGAGCGCGGCTTCTTGCCCTTGGCGTACTGCGGCATCAGGAAGTCTGGGTGGTTGGGCTCGTTCCAGACCGACCACGTGTCCACCTGCGCGCCGTACTTCTTGCCGACCGCCGTCACGAACGTCTGGAACTCGTCCGCCGACGGGTCCCGGACGTAGCCCTTCTTGCGCTTCGTCGCCCACTTCGGCACCGGCCCGGAGACGGTCAACAGCACCGGCCAGCCGCGCTCGGCCGCCGCGCTCAGCAGCGGGTCGTACTCGCCCCAGGCGTAGCTGGCGGGGTCGCCCAGGTCCACGGCGGGCTTGCGCTTCGACGTCGGCGACGGCGCGACGTTCTTCCAGTAGAGGATCACGCGCAGCGACCGCGCCCCGAGGGACGCGATCTGGTCCATCGCGCCGGGTCGCGTCGCGGGGTTCAGGAGGTCCTTCGGGGCCTCGAAGGTCATCGTCTGGGTCTTGGAGGCTTGCGCGGCCGGCGTCAGGACGGCGAAGAGCGCCACGCACGCGACTAGGAGTCGGAGCATCGGTGCAAGAACGCCGTTCGCGCCGCAGGGTTGCGGATAGGGTGCCGGGTCCGTGTCCCCCGACGACGTCGTCGCCAGCCACGCCGAGGCGGCCGCCAACGAGCGCCCGCCCCTGCTGGTGCTGGAGCCGCTCGAGGCGTTCCTCGACACCCACGGGCTCGGGTCGGGTCCCATCGAGGCGGCCCCGATCGGCGAGGGCCACTCGAACGTCACCTACGTGGTGCGCCGGGGCGACTGGGAGGCGATCCTGCGCCGCCCGCCCCGCCCGCCGTGGCCGCCCAGCGCCCACGACGTGCTGCGCGAGGCGCGTTTGCTGAGCGCGCTGGCGCCCACCGCCGCGCGCACCCCGCGCGTCATGGCGGTCGGCGACGACGAGGCGGTCATCGGCGCGCCGTTCTACGTGATGGAGAAGGTCGACGGCCACGTCATCACCAACGAGATCCCCCCGCCGCTCGACGACGTCGAGGAGCGGCGCCGCATCGGCGAGGAGCTCGTCGACACGCTCGTCGAGATCCACGCCGTCGACTGGCGGGCCGCGGGGCTGGAGGGCTTCGGCCGGCCGACCGGCTACCTCGAGCGCCAGGTGCGCCGCTTCGGCGGCCTCTGGGAGCACAACCGGACGCGCGCGCTGCCGGCCGTCGACCGCGTCGGGCGCTGGCTCGGCGAGAACCTGCCGGAGCCGCAGCCCGCGACGATCGTCCACGGCGACTACCGCCTCGGCAACGTCATGCTCGCGCCCGAGGCGCCCGCCCGCGTCGTCGCCGTCTTCGACTGGGAGATGGCGACGATCGGCGACCCGCTCGCGGACCTCGGCTACCTCTGCACCATGTGGACCGACCGCAACGACCCGCCGCTCGGCATGTTCGAGCTCAACTCCGCGACGCGCCGGGCGGGCTTCCCGCTGCGCGAGGAGCTGATCTCACGCTACGAGCAGCGCTCGGGCCGGACGATGACCGACATCCGCTGGTACCAGACGCTCGCTCTGTGGAAGACCGCCGTCTTCATGGAGGGCAACTTCAAGCGCGCCACGGCGGGCTCGACCGACGACCCGTTCCTGCGCTCGTTCGGCGAGGGCGTCGTCGAGCTGGCCGAGCGCGCGGAGCGGCTGACGCGCGATGCGTGACGGGCTGCCGATCCCCGCGGGCTCTCCCTAGATCATGCGGCGCTGAGCGGCCCAGCGGGTCAGCTCGTTGCGGTTGGAGAGCTGGAGCTTGCGCAGCACGTTGGAGACGTGCGTCTCCACGGTCTTCACCGACAGGTGCAGCCGGCCGCCGATCTCCTTGTAGGTGTAGCCGCGGGCGATGAGCAGCAGCACCTCCTGCTCGCGCGCGGTGAGCTGGTCGAGCTCGCCGTCCGCCGGCTCGGCGGCGCCGCCGCTGAAGGCGTCGAGGACGAAGCCGGCCAGCCACGGCGAGAAGACCGCGTCCCCGTCCGCGACGCGGTGGATGGCGTCGACCAGCTCGCTCGGGGAGATCGTCTTCGTCACGTAGCCGCGCGCGCCGGCGCGGATGGTCGCGACGATGTCCTCGGGGGCGTCCGAGACCGAGAGGGCCAGGAAGCGCACGCCGGGGCGCTCGGCGTGCACCGGGCCGATGACCGCGTGGCCGCCCCCGTCGGGGAGGTGGACGTCGAGCAGCACCACGTCGGGGTCGAGCCCACGGATGAGCGGGACCGCCTCCTCCACCGTCCCGGCCTCCCCCACGACCCGCACGGTCGGTCCCAGCCCCGCGCGCAGGCCCGCGCGGAAGATCTCGTGATCGTCGACGAGGACGACGCTGCGCAGCGGGACGCTCATGCCGAAACCCTACGTGGCAGCACGAGATCGACCTCGGTGCCCTCGCCCGGCGCGCTGGTGATCTCCGCCCGCCCGCCGTGGCGCGCCATGCGGGCGACGATCGACTCGCGCACGCCGCGGCGGTCCTCGGCGACGGCCCCGAGATCGAAGCCGACGCCGCGGTCGCGGACGAAGACGCTCGCCTCCTCGTCGCCCACCCGGGCCAGCACGCTGATCGACTCCGCCCCCGAGTGGCGCGCGGCGTTGGTCATCGCCTCGCGGGCGGCACCCGCCAGCGCCTCCAGGTCGGCGTCCAGCGGGCCGTCGCTGGGCTGCACGAGCTCCACGGCGATGCCGTAGTGCTCCTCCACGTCGGCGGCCGCCGCCCGCAGCGCGCTGGCGAGCGTCGCCGGCTCGCCGGGCTGCTCGCCGCCGTAGAGCCAGCCGCGCAGCTCACGCTCCTGGCGGCGGGCCAGCGACTGCGCGCGCTTGGGGTCGTCGACGCGCTGGATGAGCGCGAGCGTCTGGAGCACCGAGTCGTGCAGGCGCCCCGCGACGCGGGCGAACTCCTCGCTGCGGATGCGCTCGTGGCGCTCGGCCGCCGCGTCGGCGCGCGCCTCGCGCAGCCGCGGGCCGATGAGCAGGCCGAGGCCCGCCGCGACGAACGCGCCCGTGATCAGCGCGGACGACAGCTTCGCGACGTCGCCGCTCTGGGCCAGGAAGAGCCACGCGCCCGCCCCGAGGAGCACCAGGCCGCCGCCGACGCGGGCGGCCTCGCGGGCCCAGGGCCGTCCGGCGCCCACGCCCGGCCGGGAGAGCGCGACCTGACGCCAGACGAGCGCCACGCCGGCCGCCAGCAGCGCGCTCGGCACGAGCAGGCCCGGCGAGATCAGCAGACCGGTCGTCCCCAGCCCGATCGTCGCGCTGCCCACGAGGCAGAGGACGCCGAGCGCCTCCTGCCATCCCTCCCGCCACGAGCGCCGCGGAGCGGCGGCCGGCGGCAGGTAGATGGCGAGCGCCCCGTAGGCGACGAGGCCGATCCCGCCGAGCAGCACGGACGCCGCGAAGGCGAGCCGCACGACCACCACGTCCAGCCGCAGGACGGGCGCCAGCCCGCCGCACACCCCGACCAGGATGCGGTCGGACGCCGCGCGCTCGAGCGGGGCGCCGCTCACCGGGCGTGGATCCGCAGGACGACGACCAGGCCGGCCATGCTCAGGGCCGCGAGCACGACGGCGGCCGACTCCATCGCCGCCAGGTCGCCCGCGTCGAGCAGGGCGAGCAGCGCCAGGGCGACGACCCCGGCGCCGGCGAGCCTGTCGGCGGTGTCAGGAGCCATCGCGGGCCACGTCCGCGTCGCCTATGCGCACGTCGGCGTCGACGCGGACCACCGGTGCGTGCTCGCCCTCGCGCGGCGGGTCCACCGGCGCCAGGCGCCCGCCGACGAGCGTCTCGCCGACGCTCTCGACGCGGACGTCGTCAGGGACGCGCAGCTGGATGTGACCGAACCCGAGCTCGGCCCGCACCGTCGTCGGGGCCCCTTCGCGCAGCGCGGTCTCGCGCAGGTCGATCTCCAGCAGGCCCATGCCGAGGCGGTACTCGCGGTCGATGTCCGCGGCGGTCGCGGGCCGCACGGTGCGCACGCCCGCGCCGTCGTCGAGCTCGGACGCGACGAGCGTCACGCTCGCGGCGCTCAGGGCGAGCAGGATGCCGACCGCGAGCGTGACGCCGGTGCCCCGGCGCCCGGCGCCGACGGCGGCCGACGCGCCCGCGACGAGCGCCCCCACCGCGAGCAGGACCGCGACGCTCTCGGCGTCGAGGTCGACGACGCCGACCGCCTGACCGACGATGGCGATGCCGGCCGCCGCGACGAGCGCGCCGACGACGATCGGGAAGATCGATCGCCCGCGGGGCTGACGCGGCGGCTCAGGGCTCGGCGACGACCGGACGACGGTGGGCTGCTCCTCGGACCCGTTGCCGCGGGTCGGCGGCACGCGAACGCCGGGGCTGGCGACGACGATCGCGGTGGACGCCTCGGACGCGCCCGGCGCCGGGGCCGGCGGCTCCGACGCGCTCGCCGGCGGCGAGGGCACCCGGTCGCGCCCCGCCCGGACGAGCACCCACACGCCGAGCCCGACCGCGACCAGCGCCCACGGCGCGGCGACCGGGTCCGACACGAAGACCGGCCCGAAGCCCGGAGAGACGGTCAGCAGCAGGACGGAGGCGAGCGCGACGGCGCCCCAGCCGACCAGGTTCTCGCGGCGATCCGGAGGCGAGCCCCCGAGGAGCATGCGGCCGTCGTCGCGGGGCGCGACCACGGCCGTCGCGACGTACGCGATCACGGCGAGCGGGCCGGCCACGAGGCCGACGAGGATCAGGGCGCCGCGCACGAGCGCCGGGTCGGCGTCCAGCGTGCGGGCGAGGCCGGCGCAGACCCCGAAGAGGAGCTTGCGCTCCCCGTCGCGGCGCAGCGCCGGACGAGCGGCGTGGGTCTCGGCGGAGGTCATGCGTCGAGGATGAGGCCGCAGGACGTCGCGCGCCATCGGGGACCACCCTGAACGGACCCCGAGAGGCGACCCCCACGCGGCCCTGACCAGGCCCCGATCTCCGAGCTCACGCCGCGCCGCCGTCGGAGGTCGGCGGAGCGCCCTCGATCCGCGCGCGCAGCTCGGCGCCCCGGCCCGCCGACACCGCGCGGGCCGCGCGGCGCTCGGTGAGCTCGACGCCGCGCGACTCCGCCAGCTCGAGCAGCTCCTGGCGCTCCTCGCTGTCGCGGGCCGCGCGCAGGAACAGCCAGGCGAAGAGCCCGAGCGTCAGCAGCGAGCTCTCGACCATCATGATCGCGGCCGCGTTCGTCTGGTCGGACACGGGCTCCCCGTAGACCGGGTACAGGACGGTGCCCGACCACAGCAGGAGGTTGCCGAGCACCGCGCCGAAGAGCCGGACGGCGACGATGTAGACGAGCTTGGCGAGATTGCCGAACCAGGAGGGCTTCGGCAGCGGACCGAAGAGCGGCATCCACATCAGCGCCCCGCAGGTGACGAACAACGCGTGCTGGAGGGCGTGGACCGCCTCGTGGCGCACGGCGGCCTCGTGCAGGACCGGCAGGTGCCACAGGTAGAGGTCGATCGCCCACACGGGCAGCGCGACGAGCGGATGGGCGAGCACCTTCAGCGGATTGAGCATGCGCACGCGCAGGAGCGGCGCGAGCAGCGGGCCGGTGAGCCCGAGGACGAGCAGCAGCGTGCCGACGTCGGCGATCAGCACGTGCTCGGCCATGTGCGCGACGAACGTCTCGCCCGCGAGGTCGCCGAGCGCGGTGAGCGAGACGACGATGACGGCGAGGCCGCCGTAGAAGCACGACTGGCGCCAGCCGGGCACCGGACGCCCGCGGTCGCGCAGGTGAGCCGCCCGGACCGCGTAGAGGATCCCGGCGACCGTGGCGGGCGCGAGCTGCAGCGGGGCGACGTCGACGGCGGCGACTGGCATCGGCTACCGCCAAAGCTACGGCCCACGGGCCGTCAAGTGGAGCGCGAAGCGGAGGGATGGTAGAAGCAGTCCGTGCGCAAGCTCTCGATCGGCCGGTCGCTTCGGCTCGCGCTCGTCGGGCTGACGGTGGTCCTCGCCGCGCTCGCCGGCATCGGGGTGGTCCAGCTCTACGAGACGCGCCAGGACTACGAGGACGAGCTCGCATCGGCCTACGCCCTGGAGGCGAGCGCCGGGCAGCTCCTCGCGGCGGCCGTGATCGAGGAGGCGACGCTGCGCACGGCGTCCGAGCGCCGGCGCGCGGGCGCCGCGCGGAGAGCGCGCCGGCTTTTCGCCCGGACGTCGCGCGAGGCGCGCGCGCTGGCCGACGAGGACCCGGAGAGCGCGCGGCTGCTGGAGGCCGCGATCGCAGCGCAGCAGGACGTACGCGAGGACGACGGCGGTCGGGGCGCCCTCGCCGCCCGGCGCGCGATCGCCGTGCTCGTCGACCGCCAGGCCGAGCGGCGGGCGACCGCTCGCGAGGAGGCCTCCGGCGACTCGCGGCGGGCGCTGCTGCTCGTCGGCGCGTTCGGCGTGCTCGCGGCGGTGCTCGCCTTCGCCGTCGTCACCGCGATCCTCAACGCGCTGCGCCGCCCGCTCGACGAGCTCTCCGACGCCGCGCACCGGCTCGCGGGCGGCGACGTCGACGTCAGGGTGCGCGAGGACCTGCCCGGGGAGCTGGCCGCGCTCGCCCACGCGTTCAACGCGATGGCCGCGGACCTCGGCCGTGCGCAGCAGGCGCTCGCCCACGAGCGCGAGCGGCTCGCGGTGACCGTCGAGAGCCTCGGCGACGGGCTGCTCGTCACCGAGAGCGGACGTGTCGTGACGGTCAACCCGCGGGCGCAGGAGCTGCTCGGCGACGTCGAGCGGAGCCGGCGCGCCATCGACATCGCGTTCCTGCCGGAGCCGCTCGACGCGCTCGCCGGCGACGTCGTCGTCGACACCGGCCGCCACACGCTGGCGATCTCCGCGACGCGCCTGGGGTTCGGCAGCCGCGGGCTCGTGTGGACGATCCGCGACGTGAGCGAGCAGCTGCGCCTGGAGCGGCTCAAGAGCGAGTTCGTGGCGACCGCGTCGCACGAGCTGCGCAGCCCGCTGACGTCGATCAAGGGCTTCGTCGAGCTGCTGCACGCCTCACCGGGGCTGAGCGAGCGCCAGCGCGAGTGGGTGGAGATCGTGCTCGTGTCCGCCAACCGGCTCGTGGACCTGGTCAACGACCTGCTCGACGTCGCCCGCGTCGAGGCCGGCCAGGTCGACATCCAACGTCGTCCGACGGACCTCGCCGAGGCCGCGCGGGAGGTGGCCCGCCTGCTCGGCCCGCGCCTCGCGGCGCGCGACCAGCGTCTGAGCCTCCAGCTCCCGCCCGGTCTGCCGCGGGCGCTCGCCGACCCCGCGCGCGTGCGCCAGGTGCTCACGAACCTGCTCACCAACGCGCACCAGTACACCGGCGACGGCGGGCAGATCGCGGTGCGGGCGGGCACCGACGACGGCGTGGTCTCGATCGACGTGACCGACAGCGGGCCGGGGATGACCGCCGAGCAGCTCGAGCACGTCTTCGACCGCTTCTACCGAGGCTCGGGCACCGGCGTGCCCGGCACCGGGCTCGGCCTGGCGATCGTGCGCTCGCTCGTGGACCTCCAGGGCGGCTCGATCGCGGTCGCCTCCGAGCCGGGCGAGGGCACGACGTTCACCGTCCGGCTGCCCCGCGTCCCCGAGCCCGGCCGCCACCGCTCGCTCTCCGGCCGCCGCGTGCTGGTCGTCGACGACGAGCCGCCGACCGCGGCGGTCGTCGTCGCGCACCGCGAGCGGCTCGGCGTCGAGGCGGTCGCGGGGCACGGTGGCGAGGAGGCGCTCGAGCGGCTGCGCGCCGAGCGCTTCGACGCGATGACGCTCGACATCCTCATGCCCGGGATGAGCGGCTTCGAGGTCCTGCGAACCGTGCGGTCGGACTCGGAGCTCGCCGGCCTGCCGATCGTCGTGCTGTCGGTGTTCTCCGGTCGCGAGGCGCTTTCGGGCGAGTGGGTGGTGGCGAAGCCGATCGACGCCGACGAGCTGGCCGACGCCCTGGGCACCGCCGTGTTCGCCGGGCGCGTCCGGGTGCTGGTCGTCGGCCGGCCCCAGGTGCGCCCGCGGATCGCCGCCTCGCTGGGCGAGCTCGGCATCGAGTTCGAGTTCGTCACGGATGCCGAGGAGGCCGCGCGGCGGACGGAGGACGGATGGTTCGAGGTCGCGCTGCTGGACGCGGGGATCCCCGATCCACGCGGCACGCTGGCGACGCTGCGCCTGCGCGGGCGGCGGCTGCGACGGGCCGTCGTGGTCTTCTCCGACGGGCATCCCGCACCGGGGGCGGCGAGGCTCGACGCCGACCCCGTGCCGATCGCCGAGGCGGGCACGACGGTCCTTTCGCTGCTGCAATCCGGTGCCACGCCCGCGCGGGAGGACTAACCTCCTCGGCCGGGCGATGGGTACGGGTCGGGACACCCACGAAACGCAGCTTGCGGCGCTTGAGGCGCAGTTGGCGGAGGTGCGCGCCGAGGCCGCCGCGAAGTCGCGACAGCTCGAGCGCTACGCGGCCGACCTCCGCGAGACGTTCAAGGCCGAGCGCGCGCACCGCTCGCGGCTCCAGCGGTCCTACATGGAGACGGTCCGCGCGCTGTCGAACGCCGTCGAGGCCCGCGACGCCTACACGGGCAAGCACGCCGAGCGGGTCGCGGCCTACGGCCTGGAGATCGCGCGGGCCATGGGCTCGCCGCTGGCCGACGACCCGCAGATCGAGTTCGGCTTCCTGCTGCACGACGTCGGCAAGGTCGCCGTGCCGGACGCGATCCTCTACAAGCCCGAGCCGCTGAGCGACGACGAGCGGGCGCTCATGGCCCGCCACCCCGAGACCGGCACGCAGATCCTGCGCGACGTCGAGTTCCTCGGCGAGGCCAGGAGCGTCGTGCGCCACCACCACGAGCGCTGGGACGGCTTCGGCTACCCCGACGGGCTGCGCGGCGAGGAGATCCCGCTCGCGGCGCGGGTCTTCGCGGTCGCCGACACGCTCGACGCGCTGACGACCGACCGGCCGTACCGGCCGGCGTCGGACCTGGCGCACGCGCGCCGGATCATCGCGGCGAACGCGGGCACGCAGTTCGACCCGGCGATCATCGACGTCTTCGCCGCGATCCCGGACGCCACGCTCGAGCGGATCCGGGGGGACATCCGATGACGCAGTCGGTGCTGATCGTCGACGACGACGCGTTCATCCGCAAGCTGATCTCGACCACGCTGGAGGACGTCGCCGGATTCGCGCTCGTCGAGGCCGCCGACGGCGAGGAGGCCCTGAAGGCGGCCATGCGCCACCGGCCCCGGATCGTCTTCCTCGACGTCGACATGCCGCACCTCGACGGGCTGCGCGTGTGCCGCGCGCTGCGCGCCGTGGCCGACCTCGACGAGATCCGGATCGTCATGCTCACCGCCGGCACCGAGCACGAGCACGACGCGCGCGCCGCGGGCGCCGACCTCTTCCTCACCAAGCCGTTCTCGCCGCTGGACCTGCTCCGGCTCGTCGACGAGCTGGCCTGACGGCCCCGGCGGCGCGCGGGTCGGATCGGGATCAGTCGCCGGCGGGCGCGGCCGCTCCGGTGAGGTGGTCGAGGACGCGTCGGAACTCGCGCGTCGGGGAGAAGTCGACGTACTCGCTGTCCTCGAGGGCCTCGGGCGCGTGGCCGGCGGCCCAGTAGAACGCCTCGCCGGCGGCGAAGTCCTGGTGGCCGCCGGTCGTGTGCATCCGGACGCGGCCCTTGAGCATGTAGCCCCAGTGCGGGCACGGACAGAGGTCGTCGGGCAGGCCCTTGGTGGCCGGACGCAGGTCGGCGCCGGCAGGTAGCCGCACGAAGCCGACCATCATGCCGTCCTGATCTGAGGCACGGACCTCGACGTCGCCGTCGGCGATCGCCACGGGCACGTCCTCACGGGGGATGGAGCGCATGGTTCCCTCCTGGCGGGTTGTCCGCCGCCCCTTCGGCGGCGACGCCGTCCACGTTCTCGGACCGGCGTTCCCGAGACGTTCCCTACGCGCCGGCCAGCGCCGCGCAGCGCAGCGCGTCGAGGGGCTGGCCCCAGGTGCGGAAGCCGTCGGCGGCCGTGCGGAAGCGCGCGCGGGCGTCGGCGGGCCGGCCGTCGGCCCGGGCGACCCAGCCGTGGGCCTCCTCGACCGCGGCATGCCAGGCCGGCGGGAGAGCCACGATCCGCAGCGCGCGGTCGCAGTCCCGGGCGTAGCGGTGCGCGCGCTCGAGGTCGCCGCCTCGTGCGGCGGCGATGGTGGCCGGGACGATGAAGGCGATGCGGCACGTGGGGCACGTCTCCGCGGGGCCCTGGATCGCGGTCTCTGCGTCGATCACCCGCTGCAGGCCGGCCGAGGGGTCGGCTGCCCCTTCGATCATCGCCCCGTAGATGCGGTCCAGCGTGTGGTGGCCGACCTCCGACTCGCGCGCCATGAGCAGCGCGTCGGTCAGGTATGGGGCGGCGTGCTCGGACCGCCCCCGGTAGATCGCGACCTGGGCACGTCCCAGCAGCGACAGAGCCTCGCCGGCGACGGCGCCGATCCGGCCGTGCAGCCGGGCTCCCGCGGCGAAGTCGCGGTCGGCCTCGTCGAGGCGCCCGGCCAGGATCGCCGCCTCGCCGCGCAGGGTCCGGGCGAACGCGTGTCCGCGAGCGGCGCCGATGCGTCGGGCCTCGGCCGCGAGTCCGTCGGCGAATGCGACGATCTCGTCGTTGGGCAGCCCGCCGTGGAGCATCCGCTCGGTGACGCACAGCTGCCCGTCGAAGACCCGGGCGGCCAGCTCGGGCAGATCGTGGAAGGCGCGCACGTACTGCCGCAGCCGCGCGGGCAGCTCGCCCTTGGCGTGGGCCGCCAACGCGTGCGCCCACGTCGCGTCGAGGATGGCGCCCGGGTCGCCCAGGTCGAGTGCGAGCCGGAGCGCCTCGTCGGCCTTCGCCGCGGCGGTGTCGGCATCGGCATAGCGACCGATCGCCGCGGCGGCGCTCAGCGTCAGCGCCTCGGCCAGACGACCCGCCGTCGTGGTCGGGGCGACGCCCCGCAGCGTGCGCAGCGCGCTGTCGGGATTGCTCGCCTTCAGCTGCGCCAGCGCCTGGCGCGCCCGCAGCTCCTGCGCCGCCGGGTCGCCGATCGCGGCGGCCGCGGCGGCGTAGGCGTCGGGCGCCCGGCGGTCGCCCAGCGAGTCGAGGATCTCGGCGCGTAGGCGCAGCCCGTCGTGATGGGCCGGCTCCTGGGCGAGCAGGCGCTCGACCCGTGCGAGCGCGTCGGCGAAGGCGCCGACGCCCACCGCGCGGCGTGTGGCGGCCAGCAGCCACTCGACGGCGTCCGCGGGCCGTTCGCCCTTCAGCCAGTGCTCTGCGATCAGCTCCGGCGCGGCGCCCGCGGCGACGAGGCGGCGGGCGGCGTCGCGGTGCAGGCGGACGCGGCGATGCGCGGGCAGCGCGTCCGTGAGCGTCTGGCGGACGAGCGCGTGGCGGAACCGGTAGCGCGTACCCTCGACGACGAGAGCCCCGACGTCCAGGGCGTCGTCGAGCACCGTGAACGCGTCACGCTCGTCGAGACCCGTGATCGCCACGACGCCGGCGAGGTCGAGCTCGTCGCTGGCGACGGCGAGCGCCGTCAGCGCGTCGACCGTGGCCGCATCCAGGCCGGTGAGGCGGTCCATGATCGCCTGGCGCAGGGTCTTGGGCAGGGAGCTCTCCGCTCCGGTCCCCAGCGCGCGTGTGAGCTCGAGGGCGAAGAACGGGCTGCCCTCGGCGGCGCCGACGATCCGGGCGACGGCCTCCGGCGGTGGCCGGACCGGGGCCGCGTGCGCGACCAGCTCCGCCATCCGGCCGTCGTCGAGCGGCCCGAGCTGGAGCGATCGCGCGCGGGCGCTGCCGGCGAGCTCGGTGAGCCCCCGCGGGAGGCTCGTACGCATCCACTCGGCGCGATAGGCCAGCACGACGAGCAGGGGATTCGCGCCTCCGCCGGCCACGAGCTGGTGCAGGACGTCCGCGGTCGCCTCGTCGAGCAGGTGCGCGTCGTCGATGGCGAGCACCGTCGGCGGGATCGTGCCGGGCAGCGCGAGCGCGCGCCGCAGCGCGGCGACGACCTGGTGGCGGGTCGGCGCCCCCTCGAGCCGCGCCGGCGAAGGCGCAAGCGGGCTCAGCTCGGCGAGGGTCGACCGCGTGCGCTCCGACAGCGCGTCCAGGTGCGCGCGTCCGGAGACCAGCAGCTGCTCGACGGCGGCGCCGATCGGACCGTAGGGCGCCCGCGAGGTCGTCGCCGCGATCGTGATGGCGCGCCAGCCCTCCTCGCCGGCGCGGGTGACGACCTCGCGGCAGAACGCCGACTTCCCGATGCCCGCCGGACCCCGCACGAGCAGCGCCGACGCCCCGCCGTCCGCGGCGACGCGCAGCTGCCCCGCGGCCTCGGCGAGCTCCTCCGCGCGGCCGACGAATGCCCGCTCGCCGAGACGGACGCCGGCGACGCACCGGCCGTAGAGCGCGCGCGTCTCGGTGTCGGGCTGCGTGCCGAGCTCGCGGATCAGCGCTGTCCGCAGGCGCTCGTAGCAGCGGATCGCGACGTGCCGCCGGCCCGCAGCGATCGCCGTTCGCATCAGCTCCCGGCACGCGCCCTCGTCGGCGGCATCGATCTCCACGATCCGCTCCCAGTCCGCGCCGCGGCGCAGCAGCTCGACGAGGTACGTCTGCACCCGTCGCCGCGGCTCCTGGGCCCAGGCCTCGTAGGGGGAGTCCGGCAGCAGCTCGCCGGGGCACGCGGCGGCGGCCTTCGCGCAGGCGTCGGGCTCCCTACCGCGCAACGCGAGCTCGGCTGCTTCGAGGAAGCGCTCTACGTCGACGCTGACGGTGCGATCGGGGAACAGCTCGACGCGGCCGGACCGCAGCACGACCGCCTCGGGATCGCCCAGGGACCGCCGCGCATGGTGCGCCGCCTTGCGCAGGTTGGCCGCTCCCGCCTCGGCGCCGAGATGCGGCCACAGCCGCTCGACGACCTGGTCGCGGGCCAGTCTGCGCCCGGGCGCCAACGCCAGCAGCGCAACGAGCTCCTGAGCCCGCCGCGCCGGCCAGTCGCCCACCGCGATCTGCCGATCGGAGAGCGTGACCCGAAAGCGCCCGAGCATCTCGATCCGCACATCGTCCGATCCGACGGACATGACGGCTTCATCTTCGCGCACGCAAGCCCGGCTCATCCAGCCGCGCGCCCGTCAGGACGGACGGCCGGCAGGCGGGCTGCCGGCGCGCACCCGTCAGTCGCGGCCGCCTCGGCCCCAGAGGAGCCGGAAGCCCCGCAGCAGGCGCCGGCTCGTCTTCGCCTTGTACGGGAAGTGGTGGACGTCGCGCTTCGGGTGCAGCCGCGACACGAGGATCGCCTGCTGCTTGCAGTACTTGCGGATCCCGCCGGCGCCGTGGCGCGAGCCGAGCCCCGACGCCTTCCAGCCGCCCATCGGCAGCTCCAGCGCGGCGAAGTTGATCATCGTGTCGTTGACGTTCACGGCGCCGGCCTGCATCCGGCGCGCGACCGCCTCGCCACGACCCACGTCCTTCGTGAACACGCTCCCGCCCAGCCCGTAGGGGGAGTCGTTGGCGAGCCGGATCGCCTCCTCGGCGTCGGCGACCCGCATGATCGGCATCGTCGGCCCGAAGGTCTCCTCGGTCATCGCCTCCATCGTGTGGTCGACGTCGACCAGCACGGTCGGCTCGAAGAAGCGGCCCGGCCCGGCGCCCCGGTGGCCGCCGACCACCGCCTTGGCGCCCTTCCCGATCGCGTCCTGGACGTGGCGCTCGATGATCTCCGCCTGCGGCGGGAACGTGATCGCCCCCACGTCCACGGCGCCGAAGTCGCTCGGCACGCCCTGGCGCAGCGCCCGGGTCTTGGCCACCACCTTGGCGACGAAGGCGTCGTAGACCGGCGCCTCCACGTAAACGCGCTCGGTCGAGATGCACGTCTGCCCGCCGTTCATGAACGCCGACCACACCGCGGAGCTCGCGGCGCGCTCGAGGTCGGCGTCGGCGAGCACGATCATCGGGTCCTTGCCGCCCAGCTCCAGCGACACCGGCGTCAAGGTCTCAGCCGCCTGGCGCATCACCAGCTTGCCGGTCCGCGTGGACCCGGTGAACATCACCATGTCGACCGCGTCGACGACCGCGCTGCCCGTCTGGCCACGGCCGGTGGCGATCGCCAGGACGTCCTCCGGCAGGCCGGCCGCGCGCATCCCCTCGGCGAGCAGCATCGACGTCAGCGGCGTGACCTCGCTCGGCTTGAGGATCACCGCGTTGCCGGCCATCAGCGCCGGGAGGCAGTCTCCGAACGAGTTCGTCAGCGGGTAGTTCCACGGCCCGATGACGCCGACGAGGCCCAGCGGCTCGTAGCGCAGCTTCAGCTTCTTGCCCTTCACGAACAGCGACGAGCTGCGGACCCGCTCGTCGGCCAGGTAGCGCTCCGCGTGCTTCGCCCAGAAGCTCAGCGCGCTCGCGCCGTACACCAGCTCCGCGCTCTGCGCGTCCTCCCAGCTCTTGCCGGTCTCCGAGACGATCGTCTCGATTACGCGCTCGGCGTTGTCCATCAGCCACTTCCGCGTGCGCAGCATCACCTGGGCGCGGCCGTCGAAGCCCAGCGCCGCCCAGGCGGGCTGGGCCGCGCGGGCGCGCTCCGCCAGCGCGCGAACCTCGCCGGGGCCGAGGTCGGGAACATGCGCGATGACCGCCCCGGTGGCGGGGTTCTCGACGGCGATCCCGTCCGTGGCCGCGCCGTTCGCCGACGGAGCCTGCGTCTCGGTGGTGCCCATGTGCCTTCTCCTGTGCGGTTTGGCCGGCTGGCCAGACGCTACCGGACGCGCGCGGATCCGCGACGCATCCGAGCGCGACGAGCGCCTTCGGTCACGACACCAGCTCGACGCGCTCGATGCCCGCGGGCTCCTGCGGGCGGTCGCGCGCGTCGGTCGGCGTGGCCTCGATCGCGTCGACCACGTCCATCCCCGCGCGCACCTCGCCGAAGACCGTGTGCTTGCCGTCCAGCCACGGCGCCTCGTCGATCGTGACGATGAAGAACTGCGAGCCGTTGGTGTC
>JANJUA010000333.1 GCA_024710825.1 Solirubrobacteraceae bacterium | reverse complement strand
GGCGCCGAGCCGGCTGCGACGCGGGGTTCCCACGACCACCAGGTCCGCCCGCTCCTCGTACGCGAGCCGCTCGATGCCCGGACCGGCGGGGCCGTGGTCCAGGCGGATGGTGCGCACGAGGGACTCGGCGCCCGTGACCGTGTCGGCTGCCGCAAGCGCGCGGTCGAGCACCCGCCGGCCGTGCTCGAGCTCCGCGAGCACCTCCGGCGCTTCGACCACGCCCTCCGCGGGGACCTCCGCGGGCGCGTCGGTCGGGGCGACGTGGGCGAGCACGAGCTGCGCGCGCATGCGGGCGGCGATGGCGGTCGAGAGGCGCGCCGCCTCCTCGACGTCCTCGTCGTCGTCCAGCGCGCACAGGACCGTCCGCTCGTCGGTCAGCGACTCGCCGGTGTCGAGCGGCGCGAGCACGACCGGACATGCCGCCTCGCGGGCGAGCTGCCAGGCGACGCTTCCGACCAGCAGGGAGCGCAGCGCGCCGTGCCCGCGGGAGCCGACGACGATCGCGCCCGTGTCGGCCTCCTCGGACAGCGCCGCCAGCGCCGCGACCGGCGCCCCCTGCACGGTGACGAGCTCGGCGGCGTCGAGCCCCTGGCGGGCGGCGACGCCGGCGATCATGCGCTCCTCGTCGGCCGTGCGTGTCGGACCCGCCACCTCGCCGGCATGCAGCAGCACGGGCCGCATGCCGAGCCGCCGCGCGAGCCGCCCGCCGTAGCGGGCCACCCAGTCCGCCCTCGGTGATGCGTCGACGGCGCAGATGAGGCGCTGCTCCGGCACGTCCTCCAGCTTCCCCGAGCGGGCGCCGTCCCACCATGGGGATGGCCGCCCATGCGGCCCGCTACGGCGCGACGAGCCCATGGCGGATCGCCCATCGCGTCAGCTCGACCCGGTCGCGCATCCCCAGCTTGCCGAGGATGTTCTCGCGGTGGCGCTCGACCGTCCGGGGGCTGATGACCAGCAGCTCCGCGATCTGCTCGTTCGTGTGGGCCTCGGCGACGAGCTTGACCACCTGCAGCTCGCGCGGGGTCAGCGGGTGCAGGGCACCCTCGGAGGGGTCCTCGAGGTAGGCGCGCATGAGCGTGCGGACGGTCGGCGGCGACAGGAACGGCTCGCCGCGCATCACCGCGCGGCACGCCTCGACGATCTCGCGGTCCGCCTCGGTCTTCAACACGTATCCCGACGCTCCTGCCTTGAGCGCCTGGAAGCAGTAGTCCTCAAGGTCGTGCATCGACAGCATGAGGATGCGCAGCTCGGGGCGTCGCCGCGAGAGCTCCTCGGCCGCCTGGAGCCCGGTCATCAGGGGCATCGCCACGTCGAGCACCGCCAGGTCGACGTCCTCGCGCAGCCCGAGGCGGACGGCCTCGATGCCGTCCTCGGCCTCCGCCACCACCCGCAGGTCCGGCGCCGCGTCGATCACGCCGCGCATGCCGTGGCGGATCAGCGGGTGGTCGTCCGCGATGAGGATCCGGGTGACGAGCGGCACGCTCATGCGACGCGCTCCCGCACCGGCAGCTCCAGGCGCACCTCGGTCCCCCCCAGCGGCCCGGTGCCGATCGCGAAGCGACCGCCGACGAGCATCGCTCGCTCCCGCATGCCGCCCACGCCGCCGGCGTCGTGCAGCGGCCGGTCGCCGACCCCCCGGCCGTCGTCGGCCACCGACAGGGTCACGGTGCCGTCCTTCGCGGTCAGCGTGAGCAGCACGGCGGTCGCCTCGGCGTGGCGCGAGACGTTCGTGAGGCTCTCCTGCGCGGTCCGGTAGACCGTGAGCTCCTGCTCGGCGGCCAGCCGGGGCAGCTCCCCCGCGAGCTCGTGGCGCACGCGCAGGCCGCTGCGCTCGGCGAAGCCGGCGGCGAGCGTCGTCAGGGCGGCGCGCAGCCCGAACTCGTCGAGCGCCTGCGGCCGCAGCCCCCGCGCGATGTCGCGGGTCTTCTCGACCGCGCCGCGGGCCGCCTCCTGCACCTGCTCGGCGTCCGGCTGCAGCTCCTTGGGCACCTTCCGGGCGAGGCTGTCGAGCAGCAGGAGCACTCCCGTCAGCGTCTGGCCGAGCTCGTCGTGCAGCTCGCGGGCGAGCCGCCGCCGCTCGCGCTCCTGGGCGTCCAGGGCGCGCCGGCCGCTGGAGCGGCGCTCGCGCTCGACGCGATCGAGCATCTCGTTGAACGCCCGCTCGAGCTCCGCCACCTCGGCGACCGAGTGGTTGACCTCGATCCGGCGCCCCGGCTCGAGCGGATCGATCTGGCGCATGAGGCCGGTGAGGTGGCGCAGCGGGGCGAACACCCGGCGCAGCAGGACGAAGTTCGCCGTCAGGACCGCGCCCGCCCCGAGCACGAGGACGATGATCTCCGTGACCCGGACGGAGGAGCTCACCGTCGCGGGGGAGAGCGCGAGCGTCGTCGCCGCGAGCAGCAGCAGGACGGCGTTGACGAGGACGACGCGCCCGAGCAGCGACATGTCAGATGTACCTGAGGAAGAGGTAGCCGGTCACGAGCACCATGGTCAACAGCGTGATGGGTACCCCCGCCTTGAGGAAGCGGACGAAGCCGATCGGCTGGCCCGAGCGCGCCGCCATCCCGGCCGCGGCGACGTTCGCGGCCGCCGAGATCAAGGTCAGGTTGCCGCCGAAGCACGCGCCGAGGGCCAGCGCCCACCAGTAGGCGTCGTCGCCCGTCTCCCCGGCGATCTGCTCGACGACGGGGATCATCGTCGCGGTGAGAGGGATGTTGTCGATGATGCCCCCGATGATCGCGGCGCTCCACGAGATCGCCAGCAGCTCGGCGGTTCGGTTGTCGTTCGTCACCGCCACGATCGCGTCGGCCAGCTCTCCGACCGCTCCGGTGTGCTCCAGCGCCCCGACCATGACGAACAGGCCGAGGAAGAAGAACAGCGTCGGCCACTCGATCCCGGCGAGCGTCTCCTGCACCGACTGGCGGGTGACCAGCAGCATCGCCGTCGCGCCGGCGAGCGCGACGGTCGCCGGCTCGAGGTGCAGCGGCTTGTGGACGAAGAAGGCGACGATGACGAGCACCAGGATCGGCAGCAGCCGGCGCAGCTCGTCGCGGCGCTCGAGCG
>JANJUA010000109.1 GCA_024710825.1 Solirubrobacteraceae bacterium | reverse complement strand
CGGGCGTGTAGCAGTGCACGTCGGCGGGGGCGCCCATCTCGCTGGCGTCCCACAGGCTGCCCGCGACGTAGACGCGCTCGAGCCACGGCGTGCCGTCGAACGCGTCGGAGACGAGGATCACGACGTACTCCGGCCCGCGCTCGCGCTGGGGGCCGAGACCGCGCTCGTCGTCGACGCGCGCTCCTCCGAGAAGCGCGCGGGATATCGGCCACCGGTCGCCGACGCGGGCGAGGTAGCGCTCGAGCTCGCGGTGGTTCAGCGCCATCGACGGCCCCATCCTGCCAGCGCAGGCGGCGTCGCGCCAGAGGTCAGTGGAACTCAGCCGCCTCGTGCGGCCCGACGCAGGCCACCGCTAGGCGCTCCGGGTCGACCGAGCGCGCGATCTCGCGCACCTCGGCGTGGGTGACGGCGTCGAGCGCGTCGATGGCGCGGTCGGGATCGACGTCCTCGCCGAAGACGATCCGCTGGTTGGCCGCGTAGCGGGCGACCGCGTTGGTGTTCTCGAACGCCAGCACCCGCCGGCCGGCCGCGTACGCCCGCGCCCGGGCGACCTCCTCCTCGGTCGGTCCGTCGGCGTGCAGCTCCGCGACGATCTCGCGCATCCGCGTGTACGCCTCCAGGCACTTCTCCGAGTCCAGCCCCGAGCCGAGCTGGAGGATCGGCGCGTCGGCGAAGGCGTGGTCGACGGCCCAGACCGAGTAGCACAGCCCGCGCTGCTCGCGGATCTCGTCGAACAGCCGCGAGCCCATCGAGCCGCCCAGCAGCGTCGCGTAGATCGTCATCGCGGCCCGCGCGCGCCGGTCGGTCACGTCGACCTCCGGCGCGTACATCATCCGCAGGTGCGACTGGTTGGTGTCGCGCTGCTCGACCTCGCGCGCCGGGCGCAGCTCCGGCGCCGGCTCGTAGCGCTCGGGCGTCGGCAGCGTCGGGAACCGCTCCAGCAGCTCGCTCGTGGCGCCGTTGCCCGGGACGTGGTCGACGTTGCCGACGATGAACGCGCCGCCGCGCGCTCCCGCCCAGCGCCGCTCGCGGAAGCCGGCGATCGCCTCGCGCGTGAAGGTCCGCAGGTGCTCGGCCGGCCCGAGCACGGGACGCCCGAGCGGATGGTCGCCGAACGCCGCGCGGTCGATCAGGTGCTCGGCCACGGTCGCCGGCTGGTCGAAGGCGCGGTTGATCTCCTGGATGACGACCCCGCGCTCGCGGTCGAGCTCCTCGGCGTCGAGCCGCGGGCGGCCGACGAAGTCGGAGAGCAGGTCGAGCGCCTCGAGCGCCCGCTCGGCGCGGCAGGTGATGTGGAAGGCGACGAGGTCGTGGGACGTGTAGGCGTTCAGCGACGCGCCCATCCGCTCGGCGGTCTCGTTGACCTTGCGGTAGTCGTCGAAGAGCTCCCCGCCCTTGAACACCAGATGCTCGAGGAAGTGCGCCGCGCCGTTCTCCTCGGGCCGCTCCGTCCGCGCGCCCGCGTCGAAGGCCACGAGGATCGTCGTCGCCCGGGTCCCCGGCAGCCCGACGCGGTAGAGCGGAAGCCCGTTGGCGAGCTCCTCCTGGGTGATCTGCGCCATGCGTCGCAGAGTAGTGGGCCGACCTCGCGCGGCCCGGCGCCGCGGGCCGTGCGGTAGCGTGCCGTCGTCGGGGTTCACGGAGGACCAGAGGAGCCGGGATGCAGCTGCGCCGGATCGTGATCTCCGCGGCCGTCGCCGCGCTCGTCGCCGTCGCCGTTCCCGCCGCCGTCGCCGAACGGGTGGTGACGCTGGACGGGGCGCCCACGTCGGCGCCCGACCGCCTCGACAAGGTCCGCGTGCTCCAGGTCGGTCCGGCGAAGGCCGACCGCGTCCTCGTCCTCCTGCCGGGCACGTCGGCCGGCGCGGCGTACTTCAAGCCGCTCGCCGACGACCTCGTCGACCGGCTCCCGGGCTGGCAGGTCTGGGCGGTCGAGCGGCGCGAGAACCTGCTCGAGGACCACTCGGCGCTGGATCGCGCGAAGGCCGGCGACCTCGCCCCGCCGGCGCTGCTGGACTACTACCTCGGCTGGATCGGCGCCGACGCCCCGGCCTCGCCTCGCTTCGTCGCCCCCACCACCGAGGAGACCGCGTTCGCCCGCGAGTGGGGGATGGCGGTGGCGATCGGCGACGTCCGACGCGTCGTGCGCGCCGCGCGCCGCGGCGGACGGCGCGTGACGCTCGGCGGCCACTCGCTGGGCGCCACGATGGCCGTCGCCTACGCGACCTGGGACTTCGAGGGCCGCGCCGGGGCACGGGGCCTCGACGGCCTCGTGCTCGTCGACGGCGGCAGCTCCCGCGGCGAGCCGCCGACTCCGGCCCGGGCGCGGACCGCGCTGGCCGAGCTGGCGACCGCCTCCCCGTTCCTCGACCTCACCGGCCTCGGGCTGCCGTGGTCGGCCGGCGTCTTCAACGCGGTCGGCTCGACCGCGGCGCTCCTCGCGCCCGACGAGCCGTCCGTGCTCGGGTCGTGGCCGCTGCTGCCCGCGAACCTGAGGCCGCCGGTCCCCGCGACGAACCTCGCCGGCTACGGCTACGCGCTGGACGTCGAGACGGGCCCGGCGACGCTCGCGCTCGTCCAGGCGCACATCGGCCGGCTGGCCGACGACGGCGACCCGCGCGGCTGGGTCGACGACGGCCTGACCACCGCCAGGCGAGCGGCGACCGTGTTCTCCGGCATCCCCGGGATGGACGGCACCGCCTGGTATCACCCGCGCCGCCTGTCGATCGACGCGGGAGCGGTGAACGGCGGCATCGCGAACCCGGCGCAGCGGGCGCTCGGCGTCCGGGCCGTCCACGGCCGCGACCTGCGCCTGGCGCTCTACGCCTTCGAGACGAGCCTCGGCGCCGGCCGAGTGCTGGACGCCGCCCGGGACCTGGCGCGGCGCTCGCGCCTCCCCGCCCGCCGCGTGACGCTCGTGGACCGTGGCGCGACCACCGCCCACATGGACCCGATCGCCGCGCTGCCGGGTCGCAACGACCTCCTGGGGACGCTGGTCGAGTTCCTGCGCGGCCTGCGCTGACACAGCTGCAAAACGGCTTGCTTGCAGGAAGACGTGCAGGCCACGTCGCGCTCGGTCCCTACCTTGTGCCGTCTCCATGGCCGCCACAGAACAGCCATCCCGCGCCGGCGGCGGCGCCCCCCTGCCGCGCCGCGCGCCCGCCGGGCCACCCGTCGTCGAGCTGCGCAACGTCTCCAAGCGCTACGAGGGCGGCGACGTCGGCCTCGAGAACGCGTCGCTGACCGTCAACCGCGGTGAGTTCGTCTTCATCGTCGGCCACTCCGGCTCGGGCAAGTCGACCCTCATGCGCCTCCTCATCAAGGAGACCGACATCAGCGAGGGCACGATGCGCGTCGCCGGCCGCGACCTCGCCGACATCGGCCGCCGCAAGGTTCCGTACTACCGCCGCAACATCGGCATGGTCTTCCAGGACTTCAAGCTGCTGCCGAACCGCACCGTGTACGACAACGTCGCCTACGCGCTGCAGGTCACGGGCGGCGGCCGCCGCGACATCCGCGAGAAGGTGCCGGACATCCTGCGCCTCACCGGGCTGTCGACGAAGCTGCACAACTACCCCGACCAGCTATCGGGCGGCGAGCAGCAGCGCGTCGCGGTCGCCCGCGCGTTCGTCAACCACCCGCCGCTGCTGCTCGCGGACGAGCCGACCGGCAACCTCGACCCCGAGACGTCGATCGGGATCATGCAGCTGCTCTACCGGATCAACCGCACCGGCACCACGGTGGTCGTCGCCACCCATGACGTGGCGATGGTCGACCAGATGCGCCGCCGCGTCATCGAGCTGCAGCGCGGCCGCGTCGTGCGCGACCAGGCGGGCGCGCGCTACGCGGGCAACGAGCCGAACACGGCGGAGCTCGGCGCCATCCTCCAGGAGCACCTCGAGACGTGAGGATCGGCTTCTTCCTCAAGGAGGCGCTGCGGTCGATGCGGCGCAACCCGATCCCGAGCTTCGCGGCGATGGCGTCGGTGCTCGTGACGCTGCTCGTCCTCGGCGTGTTCATCCCCGTCGTGCAGATGACGACCGGCGCCGCCAACGACGTCCGCGACAAGGTCGTCCTCGACGTCTACCTCACGCGCGACGCGACCGACGCGCAGGCCGAGCGCGTCCGCGAGCTGCTCGCCGACCGCACGGCGCACGTCGCCTCGGTCGACTTCGTCTCCAAGGAGGCGGCCTACAAGCGCGAGCGCGAGCGCAACCCGGAGGCCTACGAGCTGCTCGGCTCCAACCCGCTGCCCGACACGTTCCGCGTCACCCCGGACGATCCCGACAACATCGGGGCGATCCGCGACGCGCTCGCGCCGGCCACGCCGTCGGGCAAACGCACGGTGGTCGACCCGGCGATCGACGAGGTCAAGAACCGCAAGGAGGAGACGGACAAGATCCTCACGGCGACGAGCGTCGTGAAGCTCACGATGGCGCTGCTGTGCGGGCTGCTTGTGCTCGCCTCGGCCCTGCTCGTCTCCAACACGATCCGGCTGTCGCTCTTCTCCCGCCGGCGCGAGGTCGAGGTGATGAAGCTCGTCGGCGCGACGGACTGGTTCATCCGCTGGCCGTTCGTGCTCGAGGGCGTGATCCTCGGCGCCCTCGGCGGGCTCCTGGCGATCCTCCTGCTGGCGGTGGGCAAGATCGCGTTCATCGACCCGCTCGCGGCCGACTTCGCCCTCATCTCCGCGCCCGACACCATGCCGCTGTCGGTGCTGGCGCTGCTGCTCATGCTCGCGGCGGTCGCGGTCTCGGCGCTGGGCTCCGGCCTGTCGCTGCGCCGGTTCTTGAAGGTCTAGTTACGGAACGCACCTAGTCTGGTCGGCGTGCGCCGTTCGCTCGTCTCGATCCTGACCACGGTCGCCACGGTGCTCGCGCTGGTCGCGGGCGGCATCTGGCTGGGCGGGCACCCCGACCGGCTGCCGGACCCGATCCGCGACGCGCTCGTCGGCGACCATCAGGCCCAGCTCGTCGACGAGGCCATCGACGACATCCGCAGCGACTACTACCGCGAGGTGCCTGAGGAGCAGCTCACCGGCGCGGCGATCGACGGCATCGTCAAGTCGCTCGACGACCGCTTCTCGCACTACTTCACGCCCGAGGAGTTCAAGGCCTACCTGCGCGACTCCCACGCCCAGTTCGCGGGCGTCGGCATCGAGGTGCGCGAGGATCCGCTGGGCCTGAAGGTGATGCGCATCTACGACGACTCGCCGGCCGAGAAGTCCGGCCTGCGGACCGGCGACCTGATCGTCGAGGCGGCCGGCAAGAGCCTGAAGGGGTTGCCTTCGAAGACCTCCACCGCGCTGATCCGCGGCGAGCCCGGCACCGACGTGGCGATCGTCGTGGAGCGCGACGGGCGGCGCGTCGAGCGCCGGCTCGAGCGCGCGCTGGTCTCCGTGCCCGTCGTCGCGTCGAAGATGCGCACGGCGCGGGACGGCACGAAGATCGCCCAGGTCGCCCTGTCGACGTTCTCCTCGGGCGCTCACGGCGAGCTGCGCGCGGAGATCGACAAGCGCCTGAAGCAGGGCGCCGAGGGCATCGTGCTCGACCTGCGCCACAACGGCGGCGGCCTGCTCGAGGAGGCTCGGCTCGTCGCCTCGGTCTTCATCGACGAGGGCGACATCGTCTCCATCCGCGGACGCAACCAGCCGGAGAAGACGCTGAAGGCGACCGGCGGCGCCATCGACGGCGACATCCCGGTGGCGGTGCTCGTCGACTCCGAGACGGCTTCGGCGGCGGAGATCGTCGCCGGCGCGATCCAGGACCGCGGGCGCGGCGAGGTCGTCGGCGGGCGGACGTTCGGCAAGGGCGTCTTCCAGCAGGTCAAGCCGCTCTCCAACGGCGGGGCGCTGGACATCACCGTCG
>JANJUA010000312.1 GCA_024710825.1 Solirubrobacteraceae bacterium | reverse complement strand
GTCGTCGATCCGCCCGAGGGCCTCGCGCCGTCTGACGCCATCGCCAGGATGTCGACGGTGACGGCCCCCTGGACAGCCCGCCTGGAAGAGCTCGCCGTCGCTCATGGCCTGCCCGACGGGGCTGTCGAGCGGCTCGCGGCGGTGCTCGAGCTGCTGCGCGACGACCCTACGGCGCCGACCACGGTCACCGAACCGGCATCCGCGGTCGCCGTGCACGTCGCGGACTCGCTGGCCGGCCTGGAGGTCGCGGAGCTGCGCGCGGCGACGCGCATGGCGGACGTGGGGGCCGGCGCCGGGTTCCCGGGCATCCCGTTGGCCCTGGCCCTGCCGGCGGCGCAGGTCTTCCTCGTCGAGAGCCTGGCTCGGAAGTGCGCCTTCCTGGAGCGCGCGGTCGAGGCGGGGCGGGTGGCCAACGCGAGCGTCGTCTGCGCGCGGATCGAGGAGTGGTCGGAACGGAGCCTCGACGCGGTGGTCGTGCGAGCGGTCGCTCCCCTGAGCGTTCTCGTGGAGTACGCCGCTCCGGTGCTGCGCGAGGGCGGGGCGCTCGTCGCGTGGAAGGGCAGGCGCGACGCCGACGAGGAGGCGGCCGGCGCCGCCGCGGCGCGCGTGCTCGGGATGGAGGCGGGGCCGGTCCGGGAGCTTGCGCCCTCGCCGGGCGCCGACCACCGAGCACTGCACGTCTACCGCAAGGTCGGTCCGACGCCCGCCAGGTTCCCGCGCCGGCCGGGCATGGCGCGCAAACGCCCGTTGACCGGCTAATCGAGGCCGTTCGTTCGCGAACGAACGAGCGACGCAGCGCGGTCTGGCCGACCGCCTCGACCGGTACCGTGCAGCCCGCAATGGGAACGATCTACGCGATCGCCAACCAGAAGGGCGGCGTGGGCAAGACCACGACGGCCGTCAACGTAGCGGCCTGCATCGCCGAGGCGGGCTACGAGACGCTCCTGGTGGACATCGACCCGCAGGCGAACGCCACCGTCGGCCTCGGCCTCGCCAAGGACCTCGAGCCGTCGATCTACGACGTCATCTCCGTCGAGGCGGACGCCGCCGCGGCGATCCGGCCGAGCGACATCGAGCGCCTGTCCGTCCTGCCCGCGAGCCCCGACCTAGCCGGCGCGAACATGGAGCTGCCGCGGCTGCCCGGCTCGGAGGGTCGCCTGCGCGACGCGCTCGCCGCCGTTCGCGACGACTACGCGTTCGTCATCCTGGACTGCCCGCCCTCGCTCGGGCCGCTCACGGTGAACGCGCTCGTCGCCGCCGATCGCGTCATCGTCCCGGTGCAGACGGAGTACTTAGCGCTCGAGGGCCTCGCCGGGCTGCTCGACACGCTCGCCCTGGTGCAGCGGGAGCTGAACCCGCGCCTGACGATCGCGGGCATGCTCCTGACGATGCACGACGGGCGGACGCGGCTGGCGCGCGACGTCGAGCGCGAGGTGCGCGAGCACTTCCCCTCGCTGGTGTTCGACACCGTCATCCCGCGCAACGTCCGCATCGGCGAGGCCCCCAGCTACGGGCTCCCCGTCATCCACCACGACCCGCACTGCTCGGGGGCGGACGCCTACTTCGAGCTGGCGAAGGAGGTAGCCGCGCGTGCCTGACGAGCCGGTCATGGAGACCCTGGCGAAGGACATGCGCGCCCGCAGCGGCAGGTCCGCGAGCGCGCGAGGGATGGGGCGGGGGCTTTCGGCGATCCTGTCGGCCTCGACGTCGGCGAACGCCGACGGCGCCCTGCGCGACGAGCTGCGAAGCCTTCCCGTCGAGCTCATCGCGCCCAACCCTCGCCAGCCGCGCCGCCGCTTCGACGACGAGCCGCTCCAGGCGCTCGCCGACTCGCTGCGCGAGCGCGGGGTGCTCCAGCCCGTGCTGGTCAGACCGGTCGCCGGCGGCACGTACGAGCTCGTGGCCGGCGAGCGCCGTTGGCGAGCGGCGCAGCTCGCCGGGCTGGCCGAGATCCCGGCTCTCGTCCGTCCGCGGGAGGACGCGCAGGCGCTGGAGGCGGCGCTCGTCGAGAACATGGCGCGTGAGGACCTCAATCCGGTCGAGGAGGCGCGCGCCTGCGCGGCCCTCGTGGAGGAGCTGGGGCTCACCCGCGAGGAGGTCGGTCGGCGCGTCGGGCGCTCGCGCGTGGCGGTGTCGAACCTCCTCCGCCTGCTGGACCTGCCCGACGAGGCGCTGGACCTGCTCGAGCGCGGCGACCTGACCGAGGGCCACGGCCGCGCGCTGCTGCTCGCGGAGGACCACGGCGATCGCCGCTCCCTGGCCCGCAGCGCGGCGGTCGAGGGCTGGTCGGTGCGGACGCTGGAGGCCCGCGCCCGTCACGCGGGCAAGGCCGCCGCGCCCCCGTCCGCGCCCCGCGCTCGCCGCCGCTCGGCCGAGGCGCATCCCGACCAGGCCGCCGCCGCGCGCGAGATCGCGGACGCGCTGAGCACAGCGATGGGCCGCGACGTGTGGGTGCGTCCGCACGGCGCCGGCTACCGCGCGGAGCTGGACATCGACTCCCTCGACCAAGCGCTGGACCTGGCCCGCCGTCTGAGCTAGTGGGCTCGCTATCATCCCGTGCCGCACGGGCGATTAGCTCAGTCGGTTAGAGCGCTTCTCTGATAAGGAAGAGGTCCCTGGTTCGAATCCAGGATCGCCCACTCGCGTGAGCACGGAGGCTCGCGGTAGGTGGGACCGCCGGATCCCGACCGCCCGGGCCTCCCGGCTACGTCGGGATCAGTCGCGTGTCGTCGGTGCGCCACGCCACGATCGTGGGGAGGCCGGTCGCGTCGACGCCGTCGACCCCGCTCGGCGGCTGCTC
>JANJUA010000301.1 GCA_024710825.1 Solirubrobacteraceae bacterium | reverse complement strand
TCGCCCGCGCGCTCGTGCAGGTGCGCGGCGACCGCGGCGTAGCGCGGCAGGCCGGGGTCGAGCTCGGCGATGGCGGCGAGCCCGGCGCGCGGGCCGTCGGCCTCCCCCACGGCGACCGCGCGGTTCAGGCGCACGACGGGACTGTCGGCCAGGCGGACCAGCTCGTCGTACCACTCGACGATCTGGACCCAGTCGGTCTCCTCGGCAGCGGGCGCGTCGGCGTGCAGAGCGGCGATCGCCGCCTGCGCCTGGTACTGCCCGAGCCGGTCGCGGGCCAGCGCGGCCTGCAGGATGCCGACGCCCTCGGCGATCAGCGCGGTGTCCCACGAGGCGCGGTCCTGCTCGTCCAGCGGCACGAGCCGACCGTCCGGGCCGGTGCGCGAGGCGCGCCGCGCGTGGTGCAGCAGCATGAGCGCGAGCAGGCCCGACGCCTCGGGCTCGTCGACGATCGCGGCGAGCTGCCGCGTGATCCGGATCGCCTCGGCGGCGAGGTCGACGTCGCCGCCGTAGCCCTCGTTGAAGAGCAGGTAGAGCACGCGCAGCACGTTCCCCAGGTCGCCCGGCCGGTCGAGCGGCTCGCCGTCGATGCGGCGCTTGGCGCGGCTGATGCGCTGGGCCATGGTCGCCTCGGGGACCAGATAGGCGGCCGCGATCTGCCCGGTGGTGAGCCCGGCGACGGCGCGCAGCGTGAGCGCGACCGCGGACGCGGGCGGGAGCGACGGGTGCGCGCAGAGGAAGTAGAGCTGGAGGGTGTCGTCGGCGCCGGACACGGGCCCGGACGCCGGCTCGGCGTGCGCCGCGAGCTCGCGCGCCCTGCGCGACGAGCCCGCCCGGATCTCGTCCAGGGCCTTGCGCCAGGCGGTCGTGACGAGCCAGGCCCGGGGATCGCGCGGCGGGTCGTCCCCCCAGCCGGCGAGCGCGCTCACGAGCGCCTCCTGCACGGCGTCCTCGGCCGACGCGAAATCCGCTCCGCGCCGGACGAGGACCGCGATCACCGCGGGAACGAGCTCCCGCAGCAGCGCGTCGCTCACTCGCCGATCGTGGGCGGCGCGGTCAGGAACGGGCGCACCTCCAGCCACTCGTGGATCGGCTCGCCGCCGGGACCCGGAGCGGCCGAAAGCTCGCCCGCGAGCTCGACCGCGCGGTCCCAGGACTCGACGTCGATGATCATCCAGCCGGCGATGAGGTCCTTGGTCTCGGCGAACGGCCCGTCGACCACGGGCGCGCGGCCTTCGCCGTCGTAGCGGACGAACGCGCCGTCGGGCGCCAGCGCCTGGCCGTCGACGTACTCGCCCGTGCCCCTGAGGCGGTCGGCGAAGTCGCGCATGTAGCCGAGGTGGGCGTCTACCTCCTCCGGCGTCCAGCGATCCATCGGCGGATGGTCGACGATCGGCTCCGGACCCCCGCGGTAGTGCTTGAGCATGAGGTACTTCATGGTCGATCTCCGTTCTGCCCGTCCCCCGGGCGGTCGTATGCCCCAGGGACGGAGCCGGCGGCTCCGACTCGACATCCGCGAGCGGCGATTGTCCGCTCGCTGACCATCACCCGGCGCGCGTGCCCACGGGGGCCTTCCGCTCCGGGTCCACCTCGTCGAGCGCTCGCGTCAGGTCGGCGATCAGGTCGTCGGCGTCCTCGAGCCCGATCGAGAGACGGATCATCGTGTCGCTGATGCCGCGTCGCGCCCGCTCGGCGGCGCCGAGTCCGTGGTGGGTGGTCGTGACCGGCTGGGTGGCGAGGCTCTCCGTGCCGCCGAGGCTGGGGGCCAGGTGGAACAGGTCGAGCCGATCGGCGACGCGAGTCGCGCTCGCCGCGTCACCCGCGACGTCGATCGTGAGGATGGCGCCGAATCCGTCCATCTGCCTAGCGGCAAGGTCATGGCCGGGGAAGCCGGTCAGCCCCGGGTATAGGACGCGCGCCACGCGGGGATCGGCATCCATGGCCTCCGCGACGGCCTGGGCGGTGGCGTTCTGCCGGCGGACGCGCACGGTGAGGGTGCGCAGGCTGCGGGAGAGCAGCGCGGCGGGCTCCGGGGCGATCGCGGTGCCGAGGTTCTTACGCCACGGCGCCGTCGGCGCGATCAGGTCGGCCCCGCCGAGCAGGAAGCCGGCGGTGACGTCGGAGTGGCCGCCGAGGAACTTGGTGGCCGAGTGGACCACGACGTCGGCGCCGAGCTCGAGCGGGCGTTGGTTGACGGGAGAGGCGAAGGTGCTGTCGACCGCGACCAGCGCATCGTGGCGGTGGGCCAGCTCGGCGACCGCCGCTATGTCGATGATCTCCAGCGTCGGGTTGGCCGGCGTCTCGAAGAACACCAGCCGCGCGCCGGCCCGGAGAGCGGCTTCGAGCCGGTCGAGATCGGGGGCGAGCAGGAACGTCGTCTCGATCCCGAGCTGCGGGAGCTGGTCGCCCAGCAGCTCCAGCGTGCCGCCGTAGGCATCGCCGAGGCAGACGATGCCGTCCCGGCCATGCGCGGTGAACAGCGCGGCCTCGGCTGCCATGCCCGAGCAGAACGCCAGCGCCGCCTCGGCCCCTTCGACCGCGGCCATCGTCTGCTCCAGCGCGAACGTCGTCGGGTTCAACCCATAGCGGGTGTAGAGGGCGCCGGGCCTGCGGCCCTCGACCACGTCGAGCAGCGCCTCCGTGCTCGGGAAGGCGAACGTCGTGGTGTTGTAGATCGGCGCGTGTGGCGCACCGTGCGGGTCGGCTACGTCAGCGCCGTGTATGGCTCGTGTTGACTGTCCGTGTGCGTGGTTCACGCCCGCCTCCGATGTGCGTGGTCAGGTCGCGGCGCGTCGTGCGCGCAGCACGACGTCGTCGACGTGGTGCGAGGCCGAGGCCGCGCCCGCCGGGCGGGGGCGTGTCTCATGGATCTCGACGGTCCAGTCCGGCGACCGGGAGAGCGCTCGAGCGAAGTCCTCGACGTTCACGTAGGCCTCCGGATCGAACGGCCGGCTCGCGGCGTGCGTCTCGACGGGCCGGCGCAGCGGCTCGAGGTCGTGGCCGACGACCAGCAGCGTGCCGCCGGGCGCCACCGCCGCCAGGACGTTGCGGATCGCGCGGTCGTCGGGAGTCCGGGGGATCGACGCATACTGAGCCGAGACCAGGTCGAACGCCGAGGATGCGAAGGGGTCGGGAGCGTTCGCGTCGGCGTGTAGGCAGGCGACGGTGAGACGGCGCCGCCGCGCCTCGCCGGCGACGCGCTCCAGCGCCCGCTGGGAGATGTCGCTCGCGGTCACGCGCCAGCCCTGCTCGGCCAGCCACAACGCGTCCGCGCCCTCGCCCGCGCCGACGTCCAGCGCGCGCCCCGCCGTCAGGCCCGTGATCTCGTTGACGAGCGTGCCGTTGGGGTTGCCGCTCCACAGGCGGCTGTCCGCGTAGCGGCGCTCCCAGTCCGCCTGGTGGGCGGATCCGCGAGCGGCCTGCCGGAGATCCTCGTCGGCCAGGCTGAAGCTGATCATCGCTCCGACGCGGCTGCCGTCGGCGGCGGCCTGGAGCACCTGCTGGCTGGGATCGGTGACGTTGCCCGCCGCGTAGACGCCCGGCACCGCGGTGAGTCCGCTCGCATCGGTCTCGATGGCGTCGCCGATCCCGCTCGGGTGCGCCACCGGCCGCACGCCGATGGACGCCAACGCCTCGGCGCGCGCCCTGACCCGAGGGCCGACGACCACCACGTCGGCCTCGAGCCGCTCGCCGGTGGCGAGCTCGACCGCGCTAACGGTCCCTCCGTCGGTGACGACGCGACGCGCTCGCGCCCGCCTGACCTGGACGCCGCCCGCCTCCAGCGCGTCGAGCGCGGCGCCGTCCACGCCGGTCGGATCGTCGACCACCACGGTGAGCCGAGCCGTCAGCTGGCGAAACAGCGCAACGGGATGAAGGCCCATCGGATGCGTGACGATCACGACCAGGCGCCGGTCGCGGACCTCGTAGCCATGGCAGAACGGGCAGTGGATGACGTCGCGCCCCCAGTGCTCCGACAGCCCATCGATCTCCGGCAGCACGTCGACGAGCCCGGTGGCGGCGAGCATGCGACGGGCCATGACCGCGTGCCCGCCCGCCAGCTCGACGCGGAAGCCGCCGTCGTCGACCCGTCGCACCTCCGTGGCGCGGCCGGCGAGGATCTCCCCGCCATAGCTGCGGACCTCCTCACGTCCCGCCGCCGTCAGCTCCGACGGCGCGATCGCCTCCCCGCCGAGATAGCCGTGCATGTGGGCGGCCGGCCCGTTGCGCGGCTCGCCCGCATCGACCAGGATCACCGACCGGCGCTGACGACCGAGCTGCAAG
>JANJUA010000273.1 GCA_024710825.1 Solirubrobacteraceae bacterium | reverse complement strand
CGGCGGCAGCCGCCGATAGGTCGTTTCGGTCGTGCGTCCTTACCGCGTTGCGATCGCGGGGGATGCCCTGCTCGTCGTTGACATGTCAGCGACTGCGCAGTCCCGTGTTGATCGGCCATTTGATGCGGTGAGTGGAGTTAGTCAACCTTATGTAAACCAGTACGCGCCGCAGCACGATGCGCATCTCAGTCGCCGCCAGTCGCCGGCCCGCCGGGAATGGCGTCGTCGACGAGGACGGCGGCGATGGCACCGGCGGTGGCGAAACTGTCCGCGTCGAGGACTCGGCCGCGGGCCGAGGCGCCATCGAGGAGCAGTGCCAGTTGCTCACCGAGTTGCTCGGGGTCGCTGGCGCCGGCCTCGCGGGCCGCTTCGGTCAGCCGCGCGGCAAAGGCCGTCTTGTAGTCCCGCGCGAACTCGCGTGCCGGGTGACGCGGGTCCTGGATCTCCACCGCGGCCGCGATGAACGGACACAGCGGCGAGTGGATGTCGAAGACCGCGAGCATCTGCTCACGCGGTGTGAGGTCGGAGCGGTCGAAGACCTCGGGCAGGACCTCGGGATCGAAGCGGCGCAGGTGCTCGGCGATCAGCTCGTCCTTGCTGACGAAGTGCTGGTAGAGCGTGCGCTTGGACACCCCGGCGACCGCGCAGAGCTGGTCCATGCCGGTGGAGTTGATGCCTTGCTCGCGGAACAGCTGCCGTGACGCGCTGAGGATGCGCTCGCGCGCTCCCCTGCCGCGGCGCAGTCCTCGTGGGCCCTTCTCCAACTCCGTCATGCACCCAGCGTAACCGAATGGGTACCGATCGGTGTGCATAGCTTGACATCTCGCGGTCGTCCGCTACCGTAAGCATCCAGGTCGGTGTACTTAGCGCCGGCACGACGCCCACTGAACGGAGTGACCCTGGGAAAGCTCGATGTGTGGGTGTCCGAGCTGAGCGACAGGAAGATCCGCGTGACGTCTCGACCCCCCGCCAGGTCGCCTCGTCGATCCTGGAAGCCGTGACGGACGCGGAGACGAAGGCGCAGTTCGACCCCCAACCGCAAGGGACACGCCATGAAGATCACCACCATCGGCCGCGGCAGCATCGGCGGCACGTTGGCCCGACTGTGGACCGACGCCGGGCATGAGGTCACGACGCTCGGTCGCGAGGGCGGTGACGCATCCGACGCCGACGTCGTGCTGCTGTCGGTGCGCCATGCCGACATCCCGGCGGCGCTGGCGGGTGTGACCGGCCTGGAAGGCAAGCTCGTCATCGACACAAGCAACCGGCTCGACGGCGAGCCCGCGCATGGTGGGCACGCCTCCAACGCCGAGTTCGTCAAGGCAACCGTCGGCGGCCCGACCGCCAAGGCGTTCAACCTGAACTTCGCCAAGCTGCTGGAGGGCGCCGCCCAGGCACCCAACCGCCCCGACAACATCTGGGTCGGCGACGAGGCCGCCCGGTCCGCCGTCGAAGCGCTCACGCGCGATGCCGGCATGCAGCCGCGGCACGCCGGGCCGCTGGACCGCGCCGGCGCGCAGGAAGCCTTCGCCGAGCTGTTCATGGCGATCGTCAAGGACGCCGACGCCGGCCTGCTCTACTACCGCTTCGCCGCGCCGGTCGCGATCTGAGGACCCCGTACCGGCAGGGTCAGGGTCAGCGGACCCGCACCGTGACCGGCGCCGAGCGCGCGACGTTGCCGGTGGCGTCGCGCTCCTCTCGCTGATGGTCACCCTCCCCCGGCCTGACCCGGTGTTCGCATGGGCTCGATCTGACCGTGCTTCGGTGGAGTCGCCACGCTGGAATCGGGCGGTCTGGTCCAGCTCACGCGAGGCACCGCTTGAGGACCTCATGGGGTGAGCCCACGGACCGTGGAAGCCATCGCTCCGCCACGGGTGCGGCGACGTTACCTGCCGATCGGCGGCTCGTGGGCCATGCGCGCGACCGCCTCGTCGTCGCGCGCGGACGAGCGGCCGGCGCGCACCCAGGCGAAGCGGAAGCACAGCGCAGAGGCCATGAACAACCCGCTGGCGACGTGATGGGGCGCGGGTCCGAGCCGACGGCCGAGGAGGCGCAGCGCCAGGCCGCCGCGCGCGAGCCCCTTCGCCGCGCGAAACCAGGACGCGCCCTCACCTTCGTGGAGCGTGTCCGCCAGCGGCCCGAGCCGGAGGCTGTTGACCTGCGTCAGCACCATCTCCGCGGCCATGGCGCCACTCTCGACCCGGCCCAGCGCGTCGCGCGTCGGATCGCCGTGCGGCACCCCGGCCGCCACGAGCACCAGCCGGGTGGCCGAGGCGCCGGTCAGGACCGCCGTGGACACGAAGATCGGCCCCAGGAACAGACGGCTGCGGGCCCACAGCGGCACCGCCGTCGAGGCGAGCAGCACGCCCGCGTAGGAGCCGAGGTAGCCGCCGACGACGGCGGCGGCCGCGCCCAGGGCGCGGGCTGCGCGCCGTCGCTGCAGCAGGTCGGCGCCGGCGGCGCCGGTGGCCAGGCCGCCGAACAGCGTCAGGGCCCAAGCGCCGGTCGACATGGGCGAGCGCGGCTTGAAGATACGCAGCATGTTCAGGAAGCGCGCCGGCCGGCCGAGGTCGAGGATCAGCAGCGGCGGCGACGCGGCCACCGCGCCGACGACGAGCCGCCGCGCCAGCCGGGCGGCGCGATCGTCGCCCGCCAGGTCGCAGGCCATCGCGACGAACGACGCGCCCGCCGCCATGCCGCCCGTCCAGAAGTAGACCGGCACCTCCCACGTCCAGACCGGAGCGTTGAGCATGGGTCCCTGCACCACTTCCGGCGCCTGACCCCGCCCCCGCCGGTTGGCCTCGGCCACCCGTTCGGGATCGGCGGGCGCGTCGGACAGGTAGCGGGTGTCGCGCCGGAAGATGTCCGACCAGGCGGCGTCGCGCCAGTCGCGCCGCGACATGGCCACCGCCGCATCCGTCACCGCGCGACGCCACGACGCCGGTGCGCCATGGGTGCCGACGGCCGGCGTCATGTCGCGCTCTTCGCTCATCGCCGCCGCCGGTGCATCACGTCGCCGGCGATCTCGGCCGCGCCGGCGGCCGCGGCGAGCAACGTCAGCCGGCCGACCCCGCGCGCCGGGCGCGCGATCCGGAAGGCCGCGGCGACCCCGGCGGCCGCGGCGAGCCCGGCGGCCACCGCCGCCAGCGTCGCCGGCACGACGTTCTCCTGGATGGGCGAGTCCGCGTGCGCGGGCAGGCCGAAGCGCTCGGGTGGCTCCGTGAGCAGGAAGAAGGCGCCCAGGCCGCCGGCGAGCTGGTCGTCGTCGCCGTCGCCGGCCCCGTAGAGGTACGCGCCCTGGACGCCGCGGTCCTGAAGCGCGGCGACGCGCCGCTGCGCCACCTCGACGAGGTCCTCGTAGACGCCGAACTGGATCGAGTCGGTCGGACAGGCCTTGGCGCATGCGGGCTCCATGCCGTCGCGGAGGCGGTCGTAGCAGAGCGTGCACTTGGCGGCCCGGCCGTCGACGGGGTCGCGGTCGACGACCCCGAACGGGCACGCGGGGATGCAGTATCCGCAGCCGTTGCACACGTCGGCCTGCAGGACGACCGTCTCGAACTCGGTCCGGATGAGCGCCCCCGTCGGGCACGCGTCCATGCAGCCGGCGTTCGTGCAGTGCTTGCACACGTCGGACATGAAGATCCAGCGGTCCATGTCGGCGACGGCGGCCGCGACGTCGACCGGCGCGATGTCGTCGAGCGGCAGCGGCCGCGGCTCCACCATCTCGACGAAGCGCACGTGGCGCCACGTGGCCGCGCCGAGGGCGCCGGTGTGGTCGTAGGAGCCGCCGGGACGCAGCTCGCCGCCGTCGGAGGGCAGGTCGTTCCACTGCTTGCACGCCACCTCGCAGGCCTTGTAGCCGATGCAGACCGAGGTGTCGGTGAAGAACCCCATCCGCTCCGCGCCGTCGCGGCGCACCGAGATCTCGCCGGGGGCGGCGCGCGTGGTCACGGCCCGGCCTCCGAGCTCCCGGACGTGGGCCCCTCGGCGGGGTGCTCACGGTCGACCGCGGCCCGCCCGCGCGGCGCGTGCGTCACACGTGACGTCGCCGGCGACGGCCGGCGCCCGGCGCGCACGTCGCACGTCAGCGCCTTGGTGGTCTCGATGTTGACGTTCGGATCCGCCGACACGTGCAGCAGGTCGTTGGCGCTGTCGCCGGTGCTCAACCCGGTGTAGCCCCAATGCCACGGCAGGGCGACCTGGTGCACGACGCGACCGCCCACGCGCAACGGCCGCATGCGGTCGGTGACGATGGCGCGCGCCTCGATCTCCCCGCGCTCGGTGGACACGACGAGCCAGCCGCCGTCCTCGATCCCGCGCGCCGCGGCGAGCTCCGGGTCGATCTCGGCGAACATCTCCGGCTGCAACTCGTTCAGCCAGGGCAGGCCGCGGCTCATCCCGCCGGGCGTGTGGTGCTCGGTGAGGCGGAAGGTCGTCAGCACGCACGGCCAGCGCGGGTCGCCCGTCGCGTTGACCGGGTTGTCGGGCCGGTCCCAGTGGATGGCCGCCGGGTTGGAGCCGATCTGCGGGTACAGCACGTTGCCGAACGGCGACTCCACGGGCTCGTAGTGCGTCGGCAGCGGCCCGTCGAGCAGCCCCGACGGGGAGAACAGCCAGGCGCGCCCGTCGCCCATCATGATGAACGGCTCGTCGCCGGAGATGGCGTCCATCCCCTTGCCGCCGTCCTCCGGAGCCCGGTAGCCCGGGGGCTTGTCGACCGGGAAGTCGGGCACGTCGTAGCCGGTCCAGCGGCCCTGCTCGGCGTCCCACCAGACGTACTTCTTGCGCTCGCTCCACGGCCGGCCCTGCGGGTCGGCGGATGCGCGGTTGTAGAGGATGCGCCGGTTGGCCGGCCAGGCCCAGCCCCAGTCGGGCGAGACCCAGCCGCCCTCGGCGTCGAGATCGCCGGGGTCGCGCCGGCGCGCGTGGTTCTCGCCCCCCGCGTATATGCCGCTGTAGATCCAGCAGCCGCAGGCGGTGCTGCCGTCGGCCCGCAGCTCGTCGAAGCCCGGCACCGGTTCGCCGGTGGCCACGTCGTAGCCGTTGATCTCGCGCAGGACGTCATCGGCGAGCGGCTCGCATTCGGGGCCCTGCGGGGTGTACGGCCAGTGGAGGTTGACGATCGGCCAGTCCTTGGGATCGGTCGAGCCGGCGTAGCGCGCCATGACCCTGTGCATGAGGTGGTGCATGAACCAAAGCTCGCTGCGGGCGTCCCCGGGAGGCGCGAGCGCCCGGTCGCGCCACTGCACCATGCGCTGTGTCTGGGTGAAGCTGCCTTCCTTCTCGACGTGTGTGGCGGCGGGCATGAGGAACACCTCGGTCTCGACGTCCTCCGGGCGTACCTCGCCCGAGCGGATCTCGGGCGCATCGCGCCAGAACGTCGCGGTCTCGACCTCCTTGAAGTCACGCACCACCAGCCAGCGCATCCCACGCAGAGCGCGCCGCATCAGTCCGCCGTTCGGGGAGCCGACCGCGGGGTTCTGGCCCATCACGAACATCCCGTCCAGGCCGCCGTCGACCGCGCGCATCATGGTCGGGAAGTGGGCGTGGTTGCCTGTGATCTTCGGCAGGTGGCCGAAGCCGAAGTCGTTATCGGGGGTGGCGGCGTCCCCGAACCAGGCCTTCAGCAGCGAGACGACGTACTTGTCGAAGTTCGACCACCAGCCGCGGTCGGCGCCGCCGGAGGAGATGTAGTCGGCCAGCGTCAGCTCTTCCTCGCGGGCGCGGGGCATGTGCAGGTATCCGGGCAGCAGCTCGTAGAGCGTCGGGATGTCGCTCGAGCCCTGGATCGTCGCGTGGCCGCGCATCGCCATGATCCCGCCGCCCGGGCGGCCGATGTTGCCCAGCAGCAGCTGCAGGATCGCGCCGGCGCGGATCATCTGCACGCCGGCGGTGTGCGGGGTCCAGCCGACCGCGTAGCAGAGCGCGGTGGTGCGCTCGCGGCCGGAGTTGGCGACGATCGCCCGCGCGATCTCGTGGAACAGCGCCTCGGGGACGCCGCAGATGCGTGACACCATCTCCGGCGTGTAGCGCGCGTAGTGGCGGCGCAGGATCTGCAGCACGCAGCGCGGGTGCTGCAGCGTCTCGTCGCGCGGCACCGGACCCTCGAGCATGCCGGCGCCGGTGTTCTCGTCGAACGCCTGCGTGCTGTGCTCGCGCTCGCCGGCAGCGGAGGCGACCTCGCCGCCCTCGTACATCCACGAGCTCGGGTCGTAGGTGCGGGTCCCAGGGTCGTAGCCGGAGAACACGCCGCCGAGGTCCTCCGTGTCGGCGTAGCGCTCGTTGACGATCGTCGAGGCGTTCGTGTAGTGCAGGACGTACTCCTTGAAGTACGACTCGGTCTCCAGCACGTGGCGGATGAGCCCGCCGAACAGCGCGATGTCCGTGCCGGCGCGGATGGGGACGTGCAGGTCGCTCGACGCGCCGGTGCGCCCGAAGCGCGGGTCGACGTGGATGACCTTCGCGCCGCGCTCACGCGCCCGCATGATCCAGCGGAAGCCGACCGGGTGTGCCTCGGCGAAGTTGGAGCCCGCTATCAGGATGCAGTCGGCGTGCTGCAGGTCCTGCTGGAAGCCGGTGGCGCCGCCGCGCCCGAACGAGGTCCCCAGACCGGGAACCGTGCTCGAGTGTCATATCCGCGCCTGGTTCTCGATCTGCACCGCGCCCATGGCGGTGAAGGCCTTCCGGATGAGGTAGTTCTCCTCGTTGTCGAGCGTGGCCCCGCCGAGGTGCGCGAAGCCGAGAGTGCGGTCGACGCGCCGCCCCCGCTCGTCGTGGGTCTGCCAGCCGCGCTCGCGCGCCTCGACCACGCGCTCGGCGATCATGTCCATCGCCGTCTCGAGCTCGAGCTCCTCCCACTCCGTCGCATGCGGGCGGCGGTGGAGCACCTTCGTCAGCCGGCCGGGCTGCTGTATGAGCTGGCGTGACGCCGAGCCCTTGGGGCACAGCGCGCCTTGGCTCACCGGCGAGCGTGGGTGGCCCTCGATGTCGACCAGCTCGCCGTCGCGCGTGTAGACGAGCTGGGCGCAGCCGACCGCGCAGTACGGACACACCGACTCCGTCGCGTCCAGGCCCGCCACGCGGGCGCCGGCTTCGCGGGTCGCGCGCGAGACCGCATGACCGCCCATGCCCCAGTCGGCGACGCGGCCGGCGACCGGCAACCGGCGCAGGACGTCGAACCAGCCCGGACGGCTCATGCGCTCTCCATTACCCGCGACGTCGCGGCCGCACACGCGACGCGCCCCGAGCGCGGTCCGGAGGCTGACCCGCCGGTTCGCCGGTGGGCGGACCGGGCAACCGGCGAGAATGGCCGCCTACGACTACCGCTGCGGGCGGTGCGGCGCCTTCGAGGTGGAACGCCCGATGGGCAGCGCCCCGCCCGCGGTGCGGTGTCCCCGCTGCGGTGACGCCGCGGCGCGCAGCTGGTCGATGCCGGCGCTCACCGCGCCGCGCTCGGCGCGCCGGCGCGCGCAGGAGGCTGCCGAGCGAAGTGCGTACGAGCCCGCCGTGACCGGCGGACCGGCCGCGCTGTCGCGCACGCCACGGCGGCCGCACAACCCGCTGCACGCCAAGCTGCCGAGGCCCTGACCCGAGGAGGATGACCGCACATGCCCGAGGTGCTGTTCAGCATCGACCAGTCGAAGTCGTTCTTCGACCAGGAGGTCCTGCCGCACAACCGCTGGCACCCGGACGTGCCGCCCGTCGCCTCGGTCAAGCCGGGCGCCGAGTTTCGCCTGGAGTGCCGTGAGTGGTTCGACGGCACGATCCACAACGACGACTCGGCCGACGATCTTCGCGACGTCGATCTGACGCTCGCGCATCCGCTCAGCGGCCCGATCGCCGTCGAGGGCGCGCAGCCCGGCGACCTGCTGGTCGTGGACATCCTCGACCTCGGGCCGGTCCCGCAGGAGACGGGTCCGGTGGCGGGGCAGGGCTGGGGCTACACCGGGATCTTCGCCAAGATCAACGGCGGCGGCTTCCTGACCGACCACTTCCCGGACGCCTACAAGGCGTGCTGGGACTTCCACGGCCAGGTCTGCACGTCGCGCCACCTGCCGGGCGTGCGGTTCACTGGCATCACGCACCCCGGGCTCATCGGCGTGGCGCCCTCGCACGAGATGCTGGGCGAGTGGAATCGCCGTGAGGCGGAGCTCATAGCCACCGATCCCGACCGGGTGCCGCCGCTGGCGCTGCCGCCGGAGCCGCACAACGCGGTCCTCGGCGACCTCGACGGCGACGACCTCGACCGCGCCGCCGCCGAGGCTGCTCGCACGCAGCCGCCGCGCGAGAACGGCGGCAACCAGGACATCAAGAACCTCAGTCGCGGCTCACGCGTGTTCATGCCCGTCTACGTCGAGGGCGGCAAGCTCTCGATCGGCGACCTGCACTTCAGCCAGGGCGACGGCGAGATCACCTTCTGCGGCGCGATCGAGATGGGCGGCTTCATCGACGTGCACGTCGACCTGATCAAGGACGGGATGCAGGCCTATGGGGTGACGACCAACCCCATGTTCTTCCCCGGCAACGTGGAGCCGCGCTACAGCGAGTTCCTCTCCTTCGTCGGCATCTCCGTCGACGAGGACGGCGGCCAGCACTACCTCGACTCGCAGATCGCCTACCGCCAGGCCTGCCTGAACGCCATCGCCTACCTCGAGACGTTCGGCTACTCCGGCGAACAGGCATACCTGCTGCTCGGCGCCGCGCCGATCGAGGGCCGCTTCAGCGGCGTCGTGGACATCCCGAACTCGTGCGCGACCCTCTACCTGCCGACGGCGATCTTCGACTTCGACGTGCGCCCGTCGGGGGCCGGACCCGAGCGCGCCGACCGGGGAAGCTGCGCCATGACGAGCTGACCGCCGCGACCCGTCACCCGGGCGGGGCGGCGCGCGCCGAGCGCCGCAGGACGCGGCGGTCGTCGGGCAGGCGGCGCGTCACGCGAGCGGCGTCGAGGTGCTCGAGGAGCGCCTGCGCGTAGCGGCGCGAGGTGCCGAGCTCGTCGCGCAGGCGCCCGAGCGTGATGTCTCCCTCGGCCTCGACGATCTTCACGACGCGGTCGCGTACCGCCGCGATCGCGTCGGGGTGCGCGTACATCGCGCGGCCGACCCGCACGGCGCGGCCGGCGGCGCGCAGGGCGGCGAGCTCGGCGGCGACTTGTCCCAGCTCCGCCTCGGTCGGCGGCTGGTGGCCCGCATCGCGCAGCCGCTGCTCGAGGGCGATGGCGGCGGCGCTGAGCTCCGGGGCCTCGATGGGCGGCTGGGGCTGCGGGATCTCCGGCTCCGGGCGGCGGCCGGGGCGGCGGCCCGGCGCCGGGGGGACGACGACGCCCCCCCCCCCCGGGTCGGGGGGGGGGCGGGGCCGGGGGACCCCCCCGGCGGCGGGCCGCCCCGGCCGCGGGCGG